>NZ_JBHMQU010000018.1:0-33930 GCF_042435015.1 Paracoccus panacisoli
GCGGAACATCTCGACGCCCGTGCAGGTCGTCTTCTTGGTCGGGCGGATGCCGACGATCTCAAGCTCGTCGCCCACGTTCACCGCGCCACGCTCGACCCGGCCGGTCACGACCGTGCCGCGGCCCGAGATCGAGAACACGTCCTCGATCGGCATCAGGAACGGCTGGTCCACGGCCCGCTCGGGGGTCGGGATGTATTCGTCCACCGCCTTGATCAGCGCGCGGATCGAGTTCTCGCCGATCTCGGGGTCACGGCCTTCCAGAGCGGCCAGTGCCGAGCCCTTGATGATCGGGATGTCGTCGCCGGGATAGTCGTACGACGACAGCAGCTCGCGCACTTCCATCTCGACCAGCTCGAGCAGCTCTTCGTCGTCCACCTGGTCGACCTTGTTCAGGTAGACGACCATGTACGGGATGCCGACCTGACGGCCGAGCAGGATGTGCTCGCGGGTCTGCGGCATCGGGCCGTCGGCGGCGTTCACGACCAGGATCGCGCCGTCCATCTGGGCCGCGCCGGTGATCATGTTCTTCACGTAGTCGGCGTGGCCGGGGCAGTCGACGTGCGCATAGTGGCGCGCGTCCGATTCGTATTCCACGTGCGCGGTCGAGATCGTGATCCCGCGGGCCCGCTCTTCCGGCGCGCCGTCGATCTGGTCGTAGGCCTTGAACTCGCCGAAATACTTGGTGATCGCCGCCGTCAGCGTCGTCTTGCCGTGGTCAACGTGGCCGATCGTCCCGATGTTGACGTGCGGTTTCGTCCGTTCGAATTTTGCCTTTGCCATCATGGCCTCCTGGGTCGTCGGGCGGCCGGCTGGGACGCGCCTCGCGGAATGATCGCCGCGATCTATAAGCGCGGGCGGGGAAAATCAAGGCGCGGCGATGCCGATCCGCCCCGCGGGACGCGGGCGTGGCCGCGGGTGAGGGCGCTTGCGGCCACACCCGCCAGGGTAGCGCAACCGACTGGCACGGCTGCGCTTTCCCGCCGAGCGACCCGCGACGGCCGGAACTGCCGGCGGCAGGGGTGCGTTCTTGCCCTCGAAACAGGCAGGCACGGTGCCTGCCCCAAGGTTTCTTCGGAGGAATCGATGTCTCTCATGAAATCCCTCGCCCGCGTGGCCGCCGGCGTGATGCTGGCCAAAGGTGTCGGCAGCATGGTCCGGCAGAGCCAGGCCCGCGCCGGCCAGTCCGCCCCGCAGACCCGCGGCCGCCAGACCGGCGGCGGCATCCTGGGCGACCTGCTCAACACCGGGCTCGGGGGCGCGCTGGGTGGCGGGATGGGCGGCGGCATGGGCGGCAGCGCCCAGCGCGGGACGACCGCCGCGGGCGGTGGGCTCGGCGACATCCTCGGGCAGGTGCTCGGGGGCGGTCAGCCGGGCACGACGGGCGGGCGCGGCCGGCCCTACGGCGGGCCGAACTCGCCGGGGGCGCAGGGCGGTCTCGGCGGTCTCCTCGACCAGCTGACCCGCCAGACCGGCGCCTCGACGCGCGGCACGGCGACCCGCACCGGGACCACGGGCGGCGGCGGCGGGCTGGGCGACATCCTCGGCGGCCTCGTCGGCGGGGCTGGCGCGGGGGCCGCGGCAGGCTCGCTCGGCGGCCTGCTGGGTGGGCTGCTCAGCGGTCCGGCCCAGCGCGGCGCGCAGCAGCAGAACGACGCGAGCTTCGGCGAGCTGTTCAACGACGCCCTCGCCCGGCAGGACGAACCCGAGGTCACCCCGACGGCGGAACAGAACGCCATCGCCGGGCTGATGCTGCGGGCGATGATCCAGGCCGCCAAGGCCGACGGCAAGATCGACGAGGCCGAGCGTGAGCGGCTGCTGGGGCAGATGGGCGACCTCGACGACGAGGACCGGGCCTTCATCCGCGAGCAGATGGCGGCGCCGGTCGATGCGCAGGCGCTGGCCCGCGAGGTGCCCAAGGGCCTCGAACCGCAGGTCTACATGATGTCGCTGATGGCGATCGATTTCGACAACCGGACCGAGGCCGAATACCTCAACAGCCTTGCCCAGGCGATGGGGATCGACCGGCAGGTGATCAACCAGATCCACCAGCACGTCGGCGTCCAGGACCTGTATTCCTGAGCCGGGCGGCCGCCAGGCAGCGTTGCCTGACGGGGCCGTGAACGCGGGGCGGGATTGCGGGGTTGATCGCCCCGCGCCCGCCCCGCTACGCTTCAGCAACCACCGACCACCCAACAGCAAGGACCAGCCATGCGCCTGATGTTCGTCGCCGCGGCGTTCACCGCCGCCCTGCCCGTCGCCGCCGCCTTCGCCGACGACACCCCCGAAGAGGTCGCGCTCGAGGCGCGCAAGGGCTTCTACCAGATGCTCGGCTACAACATGAACCGCCTCGCGGGCATGGCCAAGGGCGACATCCCCTATGACGAGGCCGCCGCCGTCGCCGCCGCGACCAACATCAACGCGCTGAGCCGCTACGACATCACCGAGCACTTCATCCCCGGCACCTCGACCGCCGAACTGGGCACCGAGACCGAGGCGAAGCCCGAGGCGATCACCGACAAGGCCGGGCTGTCGGCCAAGTACGCCGACCTGCAGAAGGCCGCGGACGGCATCCCCGAGGCGGTGAAGGGCGGCCAGGCCAACGTGGGCCCGGTGGTCCAGGCGCTCGGCGCGGCCTGCAAGGGCTGCCACGACAGCTACCGCGCCAAGTAAGGCCCGCGTGATGCCCGCCGCCCCCCAGCCGCCCGGCCCAGACGCGCCCGGCGCACTGCCGCCCGTGCGGACCCGGATCTGGGACCCGCTCTTGCGCAGCTTTCACTGGCTGCTGGCGGCGGCGGTCATCACCACCTGGCTGCTCGCCAAGGTCGGCCCGGCCAAGATGACGCTGCATTTCTGGCTGGGCTACTTCATCCTCGGGCTGCTGGCGTTCCGGCTGGTCTGGGGCTTCGTCGGCCCGCCCGAGGCGCGGTTCGCGCATTTCCTGCGCGGGCCCGGCGCCGTCACCCGCTACGCGCGGCACATGTTCTCGCGCGAGCCGAGCTACTGGCCCGGCCACAACCCGCTCGGCGCGCTGTCGGTGATCGCCATGCTGGGCCTCCTGGCCGCGCAGGCGACGAGCGGGCTCTTCATCGACGCCGACGACTACATCAACGTCGGCCCGCTCGCGAGTTCGGTGAGCTCGGCCACCCGCAAGGCGATGCTGAGCTGGCACCACATCGGCGGGACGCTGATCCTGCTGCTCGTGCTGCTGCACGTGGGGATCATCCTCTTCTACCGCTTCTGGAAGGGCGAGGACCTGATCCGACCGATGGTGAACGGGTGGAAAGAGGTGCGCCGTCGCGACTGAGCGGCGGCCACCCGTCTCACGGACTGTCAGCCGAAGCGATTGTCGCGCGGAAAGCCGCGCGGCGCCATCCGCCCGGCGGTGGCGCGCTTGCCCAGCCACTCGGTCAGGTCCGGCTCGCTGCGCGTCCGGCCCGCCGGGTCGAGCCACGACAGCCCCACCGACAGCGTCACGCATTTCGCATCCGCCAGCCCGCCGTCCTTGAACTTCTGCAGCCGCACCCCCTTGCCGCGCGCCATCTCGGGCAGCTCGGACAGCGGGAAGACCAAGAGCTTGCGGTTGTCCCCGATGGTGGCAAGGTGGTCGCCCTCGACCCGCCGCACCAGCAGCGCCTCGCCGTTCAGCACCTGCTTGCCGGCCCGCGTCTGGGCGAGGATGTCGGACGCCCCGACGATGAACCCGTCCCCGGCCTTCGAGGCCACCACGAACTGCTGGTCCTCGCGCCACGGGAACAGGTCCAGCACCGCCGCGTCGTTCGGCAGGTCGATCATCAGCCTGAGCGGTTCACCCAGGCCCCGCCCGCCGGGCAGGGTGTTGGCGGGCACAGTGTAGAACCGGCCGTTGGCGCCGAAGACCATCAGCTTGTCCGTCGTCTCGGCGTGGAGCGCGAGGAACGGGCCGTCGCCGTCGCGGAACTTCACCTCGGCGTCGAGCGGCTGGTGCCCCTTCACGGCCCGGATCCAGCCCATGCGGGACAGGATCACCGTGACCGGCTCGCGCTCGATCATCGCGTCCATGTCGAGCGGCTGGACCTCTTCGCTGGCGGTGATCTCGGTCCGCCGGACGCCGGCCGGGGTGGACTTGCCGAAGAGCCCGCGCACCTCGCGCAGCTGCTCGGCGATGCGCGCCCACTGGCGGCCCTCGTCGGCGGTCAGCGCCAAGAGGCCCGCGCGCTCCTCGGCCAGCCGGTCGCGCTCGGCCCGCAGTTCGATCTCTTCCAGCCGGCGCAGCGCGCGCAGGCGCATGTTCAGGATCGCCTCGACCTGCGCCTCGGACAGCGCGAACTCGGCCATCATCACGGCCTTGGGGTCGTCCTCGTAGCGGATGATCTCGATCACCCGGTCGAGGTTCAGGTAGGCCACGATATAGCCGTCCAGCACCTCGAGCCGCTGGGCGATCTTCTCCAGCCGGAACGCGGTGCGGCGCAGCAGCACCTCGCGCCGGTGGTCGAGGAAGGCGCGCAGCACCTCGGTCAGCGAGCAGACGCGGGGCACCCGCCCGTCGATCAACACGTTCATGTTGAGCCCGAACCGCACCTCGAGGTCCGAGACGCGGAACAGCGCCGCCATGAGCTGCGCCGGGTCCACCGAGCGCGCCCGGGGTTCGAGGACGATGCGGATGTCCTCGGCCGATTCGTCGCGGATGTCGGCGAGGATCGGGATCTTCTTGGTCGTGACCAGTTCGGCCAGCCGCTCGATCAGCTTCGACTTCTGCACCTGATAGGGGATCTCGGTGACGATGATCTGCCAGGTGCCGCGGCCCAGGTCCTCGACCTGCCAGCGGGCCCGCAGGCGCAGGCTGCCGCGGCCGGTGCGATAGGCCTCGGCCAAGGTCGCCGCGTCCTCGACCAGCACCCCGCCGGTGGGGAAGTCGGGGCCGGGCATGATCGCCATCAGCGTCTCGTGCCGCGCCTCGGGCGACTTGATGAGATGCAGGCAGGCGTCCACCACCTCGTGCAGGTTGTGGGGCGGGATGTTGGTCGCCATCCCCACCGCGATCCCCGAGGCGCCGTTGCAGAGCAGGTTCGGGAAGGCCGCCGGCAGCACGACCGGCTCGGTCAGCGTGCCGTCGTAGTTGGGGCGGAAGTCGACGGCATCCTCGGCCAGCCCCTCCATCAGCGTCTCGGCGGCGAGCGTCAGCCGCGCCTCGGTATAGCGGCTCGCGGCCGGGGCGTCGCCGTCGATCGAGCCGAAGTTCCCCTGCCCGTCCACCAGCGGGTAGCGCATGGCGAAGGGCTGGGCGAGGCGCGCCATCGCGTCATAGATCGCGCTGTCGCCGTGCGGGTGATAGTTCCCCATCACGTCGCCCGAGATCTTCGCCGACTTGCGGAACGCCCCGGTGGGCGAGAGCCTGAGTTCGCGCATCGCATAGAGGATGCGGCGGTGGACCGGCTTCAGCCCGTCGCGGGCATCGGGCAGGGCCCGGTGCATGATCGTGGACAGCGCGTAGGTCAGGTAGCGCTCGCCGATCGCGCGGCTCAGCGGCTCGGACACCTCGGCCGCCGTACGCGCGACGGCCTCGGGCCGCGCAGGGGCGGGGCCGCGGCGGCGGGGGCCGCGCGGGGCCCCTCGGCCCTCGGGCGCGGCGCGGTCGGGGTCGAGGTCGGGGCGGTCGGGATCGTCGGGATCGGTCGTCATCCGGCCTGACTACTGGCCCCGCCCCGCCCGGTCCAGCCCCGCCCGGCCGGGCTTGGCCGCGCGCCGCCGGCGGCCCGGCGCACCCCGCCGGAACGCCGTCTGGCAAAAACATCACATCACACGGCTGCAATATGACGTGACGACGAAATGGGGAACGACTCGCGCCGCGCAGGGGTTGGGGCCGCATCATCGACGCCCTGCACCTAACTGTTACCCCAATGTTACGCGTGATTTCTGCCTCTCTCGTCGCCGGTTTCGCCCTTCTGGGGGTGATGGGAACCGATGCGACCCCCGCCTACCGACAGGCCGGCATCATGCTGCTGCCGCAGGCGGCCGAGAGGGGGCTGACCCCGGGCGGCCGCTACGCGCTCAAGATCGACGCCGCGCTGATCGCCGACCCGCTGCCCGATTCGCACCCGCTCTCCGAACTGCCCGCCGGCACGCAGGTGATCCTGCTGGCTGCCGCCGCGCCCGACTTCGCGCTGGTGCGCGACTCGGACGGGCGCACCGGCTACGTCGCCCGCACCGCGCTCGCCGCGCGCCAGCCCTGAGCGCGGGTGCCCACCGTCCTCATCACCGGCTGCTCGTCGGGCATCGGCCTTGACGCCGCCTGCCACCTGAACGCCCGCGGCTGGACCGTCCTCGCCACCTGCCGCACCGAGGCCGACCTCGCCGCCCGCCGCGCCGAGGGCCTGACCGCCCTGCCCCTCGACCTCGCCGACGAGGACAGCGTCGCCGCCTGCGCGTCCGAGGCCATCGCCCGCGGCCCGGTCCACGCGCTCGTCAACAACGCCGCCTTTGCCCTGCCCGGCGCGGTCGAGGACCTGCCCCGCGGCGGGCTGCGCGTGATCTTCGAGACCAACCTCTTCGGCACCCACGACCTCACCCGCCGCCTGATCCCGCATTTCCGCGACCAGGGCGCGGGCCGGATCGTCAACGTCAGCTCGGTGCTCGGCCTCGTCGGCATCCCATGGCGCGGCGCCTATGTGGCCAGCAAGTTCGCGCTCGAGGGGCTGACCGACGTGCTGCGGCTCGAGATGCAGGGGACGGGGATCGAGGTCGTGCTGGTCGAGCCGGGGCCGATCACCAGCCGCATCCGCGCGAACTCCATCCCCCATTTCGAGCGCTGGATCGACTGGCAGGCGAGCCCGCGGGTCGCGCAGTACCAGGCCAGCTTGCTCAAGCGCCTCTATGAGCCCTCGGGGCCGGACCGCTTCGAGCTGCCGCCCGCCGCGACCAGCCGCGCCATCGCCCGCGCGCTCGAGGACTTCCGCCCCCGCGCCCGCTACCGCGTCACCCGCCCGACCACATTGGCCGCCTATGGCCGCCGGCTGCTCCCCACCGCAGCGCTGGACTGGTTCGCCCGGCGCAGCTAAGCTCGTCCATCTCGCGTGCGGCGGAGCCGGTGATGCAAGACAAACCCCTGTTCCTGATCGTCGCGGTCTCGGCGCTGGTCGTCACGGCGATCCTCGCCACCGGCATCGGCGGCTTTGCCCGCGGCGGAGAGTTCAACCGCCGCAACGGCAACCGGCTGATGCGCTGGCGGATCATCGCCCAGGCCATCGCCATCATCACTATCATGGCCGTTGTGGCGATAAGGGGACACTGATGGTCGTTCTGAACAGGATCTACACCCGCACCGGCGATGCGGGCGACACCGCGCTGTCGGACGGCACCCGCGTGCCGAAGCACGACCCGCGGGTCGAGGCCTACGGCACCGTGGACGAGCTGAACGCCACCCTCGGCCTCGCCCGGCTTCATGCCGAGGGGCCGATGGCGGCGCAGATCGGGGTGATCCAGAACGAGCTCTTCGACCTCGGCGCCGACCTCTCGCGCCCACGGATGGAGGCGGACGGCGAGGCCCCCTATGAAGTCCTGCGGATGATCCAGACGCAGGTGGACCGGCTCGAGGCGGAGATCGACGCGATGAACGCGGCGCTTTCGCCGCTGCGCAGCTTCATCCTGCCGGGCGGCACGCCGCTTGCGACGCATCTGCACCTGTGCCGCACCGTGGCCCGGCGGGCCGAGCGGCGGGCGGTGGAACTCGCCGCTGGGGGGGACGCCAACCCGGTCGCGGTGCGCTACCTCAACCGGCTGTCGGACTGGCTGTTCGTCGCCGGCCGTGTGGCCAACGCCAACGGGGCCGACGACGTGCTCTGGGTGCCCGGCGCCTCGCGCTAGCGCTAGCAGCCGCCGCGCCGCCCCGAGGGGGGCGTCAAGACGCGGCGTTCCGCGCCGGAATGTCGCATTTTCCCCTGTCCCTGCCGGGCGGGGGCCGTTATCCCGTACTGCGAACGGACGTAACTGTGTGGGAGTGAGCCGATGAAGGTTCTCGTGCCGGTCAAGCGCGTGATCGACTATAACGTCAAGCCGCGTGTGAAGGCAGACGGGTCCGGGGTGGACCTGTCGAACGTCAAGATGTCGATGAACCCCTTTGACGAGATCGCCGTCGAAGAGGCGATCCGGCTGAAGGAAAAGGGCGCCACGACCGAGATCGTGGTGGTCTCGATCGGGGTCAAGCAGGCCGCCGAGACGATCCGCACCGCGCTGGCGATGGGGGCCGACCGCGGCATCCTGATCGTCGCCGCCGACGACGTCCACCAGGACATCGAGCCGCTGGCCGTCGCCAAGCTGCTCAAGGCCGTCGTGGACGAGGAAAAGCCCGAGCTGGTCATCGCCGGCAAGCAGGCCATCGACAACGACATGAACGCGACCGGCCAGATGCTCGCCGCGCTGCTCGGCTGGGGCCAGGCGACCTTCGCCAACTCGGTCGAGATCGACGGCGGCGCCGCCAAGGTCTCGCGCGAGGTCGATGGCGGTCTGCAGACGATCAGCGTCAAGCTGCCGGCGGTCGTCACCGCCGACCTGCGCCTGAACGAGCCGCGCTACGCGTCGCTGCCCAACATCATGAAGGCGAAGAAGAAAGAGCTGACCGAAAAGACCGCCGCCGACTACGGCGTCGACACGACCCCGCGCCTGAGCGTGGTCAAGACCTCGGAGCCCGAGGGCCGCAAGGCCGGGATCAAGGTCGGCTCGGTCGATGAGCTGGTGGCGAAACTGAAAGAAGCGGGGGTGGTGTGATGGCCGTTCTTCTGGTTGCCGAACTCAACAACGGGCGTGAACTCGCGGTGGACGCTACCGCCAAGGCCCTGACCGCCGGCAAGAAGCTGGGCGACGTGACGGTGCTGGTCGCCGGCCACGACTGCCACGGCGCCGCCGACGAGGCCGCCAAGCTCGACGGCGTGTCCAAGGTGGTCTGCGTCAGCTCGCCCGCCTTCGCGCACGGGCTGGCCGAACCGGTGTCGGACCTGATCGTGAAGATGGCGGGCGATTTCAGCCACATCGTCATGCCCTCGACCGCGAGCGCCAAGAACATCGCCCCGCGGGTCGCGGCGCTGCTGGACGTGATGGTGATCTCGGACGTGATGGAGGTCGTGGACGGCGACACCTTCGCCCGCCCGATCTACGCCGGCAACGCCATCCAGACGGTGAAGTCCTCGGACAAGGTCAAGGTGCTGACCGTCCGCACCGCGTCGTTCGACGCGGCCGGCCAGGGCGGCTCGGCGACGGTCGACCACAACGAGGAGGCGGGCGAAAGCGCGCTCTCGTCGTGGGTCGAGGACAAGGTCGCGGCCTCGGACCGCCCGGAACTGACCTCGGCCAAGCGGATCGTCTCGGGTGGCCGCGCGGTCGGTTCGAAGGACGGGTTCCAGATCGTCGAGAAGCTGGCCGACAAGCTGGGCGCCGCCGTCGGCGCGTCCCGCGCGGCGGTCGATTCGGGCTATGCCCCGAACGACTGGCAGGTGGGCCAGACCGGCAAGGTCGTGGCGCCTGACCTCTACATCGCGGCCGGCATCTCGGGGGCGATCCAGCACCTCGCCGGGATGAAGGATTCCAAGGTGATCGTGGCGATCAACAAGGACGAAGAGGCGCCGATCTTCCAGGTCGCCGACTACGGCCTCGTGGGCGACATCTTCACCATCCTGCCCGAGCTGACCGAAAAGCTCTGAGGCGCCGACCCGCGCCAGTGACACACCGCCCGGACGCCCCCGCGCCCGGGCGGTTTTGTCATTGAGGCCCGCCGCGCTTTCCGCCTATCGTCCGGCAGGATAAGGGGGAAGGGTCGCGGGACATGGCAATCCAATCGGTCGGAATCGTCGGCGCCGGGCAGATGGGCAACGGGATCGCGCATGTGTTCGCGCTGGCCGGGTATGACGTGCTCTTGAACGACGTCAGCGCCGAGGCGCTGGACAAGGCGATGGCGACCATCGACCGCAACCTCGAGCGGCAGGTCAGCCGCGGCAAGGTCTCGGCCGAGGACAAGGCCGCCACCATGGCCCGCATCCGCACCACCTCGAACGTCGAGGACATCGCCGGCACCGACCTCGTGATCGAGGCCGCGACCGAGCGCGAGGACATCAAGAACAAGATCTTCGAGGCGATCGTCCCGCATCTGGGGCCGGACACCATCCTGACCTCGAACACCTCGTCGATCTCGATTACCCGGCTCGCCAGCCGCACCGACCGGCCCGAGAAGTTCATGGGCTTCCACTTCATGAACCCCGTGCCGGTGATGCAGCTGGTCGAGCTGATCCGCGGCATCGCCACCGACGAGGCGACCTACAAGGCGCTGGTCGAGGTGGTCGAGAAGCTGGGCAAGACCAGCGCCAGCGCCGAGGACTTTCCGGCCTTCATCGTCAACCGCATCCTCATGCCGATGATCAACGAGGCGGTCTATACGCTGTACGAAGGGGTCGGTTCGGTCAAATCCATCGACGAGTCGATGAAGCTTGGCGCCAATCACCCGATGGGGCCGCTGGAGCTTGCCGATTTCATCGGGCTCGACACCTGCCTTGCCATCATGAACGTGCTGCACGACGGGCTGGCCGACACCAAGTATCGCCCCTGCCCGCTTCTGACGAAATACGTCGAGGCCGGATGGCTGGGCCGCAAGTCGGGTCGCGGCTTCTACGACTACCGCGGCGAGACCCCGGTGCCCACGCGCTGAGCTTCGCCGCCGGACCGGGGGCTGTCTGCCCCCGGGCCCCCGAGGATACTTATATCCAGCCCGAGGGGCTAACCCTTGTTGCCGATCCGCGGCTCGGTGCCTGCGAGGATGCGGGCGATGTTGGCGCGGTGGCGGATGACGATCAGCACCGCCATGAAGGCGGTCGCCGCCGCCAGCCCCCGCAGCCCGAAGATCAGCGCAAAGACCGGCGCCCCGGCCGCGGCAACCAGCGCCGAGAGGGACGAGATGCGGGTGATCGCCGCCGTGGCGAGCCACAACCCGCAGGCGATCAGCCCCACCGGCAGGAACAGCGCCAGCGTGGTGCCGAGGAAGGTGGCAACCCCCTTGCCGCCGCGGAACCCCAGCCACACAGGGAACAGGTGGCCGAGGAACGCCGCCGATCCCGCGACCAGCGCGGCCCACTCGCCCGCCAGCTGGCGCGCCAGCAGCACCGCGATGGCGCCCTTGCCGCTGTCGAGCAGCAGCGTCGCCAGCGCCGCGCCCTTGTGGCCGGTCCTGAGCACGTTGGTGGCGCCGATGTTGCCCGAGCCGATGGCGCGCAGGTCGCCCAGGCCCAGCGCCCGGGTGATGACCAGCCCGAACGGCACCGACCCGAGCAGATAGCCGCCCAGCGCGGCCAGCAGCAGCGTGACCGCGGCGGCCGCGGGCAAGCTGGCGATCAGCGCCTCATTCATCGCGGCCCCCGGCCTCGTTGGCGTCGAATACGCGGCGTCCGCCGACCCAGGTGCCGATCACCCGCCCCTCCATCCGCGCGCCGTCGAAGGGGGTGTTCTTCGACTTCGAGCGCAGCGCGAAGCGGTCGAGCACGAAGGGCGCGTCCGGGTCGAACAGCACCAGATCGGCCGGCGCGCCGACCGACAGCCGCCCGCCCGGCAGACCCAGCCGGTCGGCGGCGTTGAGGCTGAGCGCCCGCCAGAGCTGCGGCAGCGTCACCCCGCCCTGATGGTAAAGCCGCATCGCCGCCGGCAGCAGCGTCTCGAGCCCCACGGCGCCCGGCGCGGCGACCTCGAACGGCAGGCGCTTGGCCTCTTCGTCCTGCGGGGTGTGGAAGCTGCCGATCACCTCGATCCGCCCCTCGGCCACCGCCTCGACCAGCGCCATCCGGTCGTCCTCGGACCTGAGCGGCGGGGTGAGGCGGAAGAAGGTGCGATAGTCGCCGACGTCGAACTCGTTCAGCGTCAGGTGGTGGATCGAGGTGCCCGCGGTCACGTCCAGCCCCGCCGCCCGCGCCCGGTCCAGCACCGGCAGCGCCGCGGCGGTGGTGATCTGGTCGGCGTGCCATCGCACCCCCGTCGCCTCGACCAGCGCGAGGTCGCGCTCGAGCCCCATGCGCTCAGCCAGCGGGCTGACCGCCGGGATGCCGTAGAGCGAGGCGAACTTGCCGCTCGTCGCCGCCGCCCCGCGCGACAGGCCCGCGTCCTGCGGATGGCCGACGATCAGCGCCCCCAGCCCCTTGGCGTAGCTCATGCAGCGGGACAGCAGCTTGGTGTTCTCAACCACCCGCACCCCGTCGGTGAAGGCCAGCGCGCCGGCATCGAGCAGGAACCCCATCTCGACCATCTCGCGCCCCTCGCGGGCCCGGGTCAGCGCCGCCTGGTGGCGGATGCGGACCGGCTGGTCGGCGGCGCGGCGGGTCACGAACTCGAGCGCCTCGGGCGCGTCGATGGGCGGCAGCGTGTCGGGCCGGGCGATGATCGTGGTCACGCCGCCCGCGGCGGCCGCCAGCGCCGCCGAGCGCATGGATTCGCGGTGCCGCTCACCCGGCTCACCGATCTTGACGCCCCAGTCGACGATGCCGGGGGCCAGGCACTTGCCGCCGCCGTCGATGACGGTCGCTCCCTCGGGGGCGTCGCCGTCGAGCGCGACGATGCGCCCATCCTCGACCGTGAGGCTGCCCGGCTCGGCCGACAGGGCCTGCGGGTCGATCAGCCGGGCGTTCTGGAAATGCAGGATCGTCACGCGCCTCTCCCGGCTTCTTTCTGGCACAAATACCCAGGCAACCGGGCCGCGGGCAGGGCGTCAGACATAGACCCCCTCCCCCGCCGCCCTCGCCCCACGCGCGGCCCGCAGGTTCCGCGCCAGCAGGTCCATCGCGGCCATGCGGACGGCGACGCCCATCTCGACCTGATCCTGGATCACGCTGCGGTTGATGTCGTCGGCGAGCGTGCCGTCGATCTCGACCCCCCGGTTCATCGGCCCGGGGTGCATCACGATCGCGTCCGGCGCCGCCAGCGCCAGCTTTTCGGCGTCCAGCCCCCAGCGGTGGTAATACTCGCGCTCGGAGGGGATGAAGCCGCCGTCCATGCGCTCTTTCTGCAGCCGCAGCATCATCACCACGTCGGCGCCCGTGAGGCCCTCGGCCATGTCCTCGGTGATCTCGCAGCCCCAGTCGGCGGCGCCCGAGGGCATCAGCGTGGCGGGGCCGACCAGCCGGACCCGGTTCTCCATCTTGCCGAGCAGGATCAGGTTCGAGCGCGCGACCCGCGAATGGGCGATGTCCCCGCAGATCGCCACCGTCAGCCGGTGCAGCCGCCCCTTGGCGCGGCGGATCGTCAGCGCGTCGAGCAGCGCCTGCGTCGGGTGCTCGTGCCGCCCGTCGCCGGCGTTGATGACCGCGCAGTTCACCTTTTCCGCCAGCAGGTTGACGGCGCCGGAGTGGGGGTGGCGCACGACCAGCAAGTCGGGCTGCATCGCGTTCAGCGTCAGCGCCGTGTCGATCAGCGTCTCGCCCTTCTTCACGCTCGACTGCGCCACGGCCATGTTCATCACATCCGCGCCCAGACGCTTGCCGGCGAGCTCGAAGCTCGACTGGGTGCGGGTCGAGTTCTCGAAGAACAGGTTGATCTGGGTGAGGCCCTCGAGCGCGTCGCCGTGCTTCACCGTGCGGCGGTTCAGCGCCACGTAGCTTTCGGCGAGGTCGAGAAGGGTGGTGATCTCGGCCGGGGCCAGCGGCTCGACGCCAAGCAGGTGGCGGGCGCGGAACGTCATGGCGGGCCTCCGGATGGGCGGGTGCGGCCTCTATCGCAAACCGGGGCCGAGGGGGCAAGCGCGCCCGCACCGCGTCGCAGGGGCGCGCGGCACCCCGCGGCAGCCGCCGTCAGGCGGCACCCGCGTCAGGCGTGCCCGGCCGCCGCCGACAGCATCAGCGGGTCGACGCCCAGCGAGCGCAGCGCATCCTGCCACTTGCGGGCGTTGTCGGGGCCGAACACCAGCTCGTCCCCCGCCTCGGCGGTCAGCCAGCCGTTGGCGAGCATCTCGCGCTCAAGCTGGCCCGCGTCCCACCCCGCATAGCCGAGCGACAGCACCGCGCGGTCGGGCCCGCGGCCCTGGGCGATGTCCTCGAGGATGTTGCGCGTGGTGGTCATGGCGAGGCCCGCCTCGCCGATCCGCATCATGCCCTCGTCGTCGTCCTCGGCCGCAGCACCCTCGGGCAGGCGATGCAGCACGAAGCCGCGCCCCGGCTCGACCGGGCCGCCGAAATGCACCGGCACGGCGGGCGGGGTGCGGTCAGGCGCGATCCCGAGCTGGTCGAGAAGCTCGGCGAACGCCACCCCGGGCAGCGGCTTGTTCAGCACGATCCCCATCGCGCCCTCGTCGCCGTGGGCGCAGATCAGCACCACAGACTGGGCAAAGCGCGGATCGGCCATGCCGGGCATGGCGATCAGCACCTTGCCGGTGAGGTTGGCCGGGGCGGTGGCGAAGGCGTCGTTCATGGGCGGTGTCCTTTCCGCCCCTACATCGGCATCCGCCCCGCCGATGACAAGGTTGCCGCCGCACGGGGGGCCGACGCGGACACGGCGCGGACACGGCGCGCGCCGTGGCGGGGTTGTGACTTCCCCCCGACCGGTGGGGCGACTAACTCAAGGGGCATGACACCTGCGCTTCGCCCGCTCGCCCTTGCCCTCGCGGTCCTCGCCGCGCCCGTGCCGCTTGTGGCCGGCGATCTGCCGCCCGGACTCGTCGCGGCCGAACTGCTGCCCGCGGCACCCTCGGCCGACGGCAGGGTGATGACCGCGCTGCGCCTCGAGCTGGCGCCGGGGTGGAAGACCTACTGGCGCAGCCCCGGCGAATCCGGCGTGGCGCCGCAGTTCGACTGGTCGGGCGCGCCCGGCGTCGCGGCCGCGCGCGAGATCTGGCCCGAGCCCGAGGTGATCGACTCGGACGGCACCCGCACGCTCGGCTATCACGACGCGCTGGTGCTGCCGATCGAGCTGACGCTGGCCACCCCCGGCGCACCGCTGTCGGGCCAGCTGGCCGTCGATCTGGGGCTCTGCCTCAACATCTGCGTCCCGGCGCATCTGGTGCTGCCCGCCCCCGCGCAGGCGGCCTCACCCGATCCGCGCATCACCGCCGCGCTGGCGGCCGCGCCGCGCGCGGGCACCGCCCCCGTGACCTGCACCGTGGGCGAGATCGCCGACGGGCTGCGGGTCGCGGCAAGCGTGGACGAGACCGCCCCCGAGGCCGCCGCGATGGAGCTGGCGCTGCCCGGCATGTGGTCGTCGGAGGCCGAGATCGCCGTCGAGGGCGCCCGCGTGACCACCACGGCCGAGTTCGTCGGCCCCACCGGCAAGCCCTTCACACTCGACCCCGCGGCGCTGCGGCTGACGCTGATCGGCGCGGACGGGGCGGTCGAATATCAGGGCTGCACGCTCTCCTGACCCCGGGCCAGCAGCCGGGCCTTGAGCGACAGCAGGTCCGCCCACGCCTCGCGCTTGGCGACCGGGGTGCGCAGCAGATAGGCCGGGTGGGTCATCGGCAGCGCCGGGCGGCCGAAGGCTTCGGTCCATTGCCCGCGCAGCCGCAGGATGCCCTGCCGCCCCAGCGCCGCCTGACAGGGCGTGTTGCCCATCAGCACGACGAACTCGGGCGCCGCCAGCGCGACGTGGCGGGCGACGAAGGGCAGCATCGCGGCGATTTCCTCCGCCTCGGGGCGGCGGTTGCCGGGCGGCCGCCACGGCAGGATATTGGTGATGTACAGCGCCGCGGCGGCATCCCCGGCGGCGCGCGACAGCCCGATGGCGGCGAACATCTGGTCGAGCAGCTGCCCGGCGCGGCCGACAAAGGGCCGCCCCTCGCGGTCCTCGTCCTCGCCCGGCGCCTCGCCGATGACCATCACCCGCGCGGCCGGGTTGCCGTCGGCAAAGACGAAGTTCCGCGCCCCGCGGCGGATCTCGAGCCCATCGAACCCCGCCTGCGCCTCGGCCAGCGCCGCGAGCGTCCCGGCGCGCGCCGCCAGCGCCTCGGCCTGTCCGGCCAGCCCGCCGGCCGCGGGCGGCAGCGTCGGTGCCGCGACCGGCGCCGGATCGGCGGCGGCCGCCGGCTGCCGGATCGATTCGGCGAAGCGGTCGAGCGGCGCATCGAGGATCGCCTCGTCCACGCCCATCTCCCGCTGCCACTCGAGCAGCGCCAGCGCGGTCGCGGCGTCGAGCGCGACATCCCTCCAGGACGGATCGGCGGTCATGCGCGCGAGGCTATTGGGGGCGAGGGGACCGTGCAAGCCGCGGGTTGCCCGGCAATGCCGTGGGTCTTCGGGCCAGAAACACGCCCTCAGCCCTCGCGCGGGGCGGCGGCGCGGGCGAGGCGGTCGTTGATGGCAAGGCCGAGGCCATGCCGGGGGATCGGCGCGACGGCGATGGGGCGGCCGAGCCGATCTGCCGCGCGCAGAAGATCGAACAGCCGCGCCGCCGCCTCGGTCAGGTCGCCCGCGGGCGAGAGGTTCAGCGCGGCCGGGCCGGGGCCGAAGCCGATCAGCGTCTCGTCCGCGGCCGCATCGGTCGCGTCCAGCCGCAGCCGGGCGGCGGGGGCGTAGTGGCTGGCAAGCTGGCCGGGCGAATCGGGCGAGGCGGTCGCCCCGGCGTGGTCCAGAGGGGCGCCCAGCGCCGCCTCGATCGCCTCGGCCGGGATGCCGCCGGGGCGCAAGAGCGTGGCCCGCCCGTCGCGCCAGCCGACGATGGTGGACTCGACCCCGACCGGGCAGGCCCCGCCGTCCAGCACCGCGGCGATGCGCCCGTCGAGCCCGCCGCCCGCGTCGAGCACATGAGCCGCCGTGGTGGGGCTGACCCGCCCCGAGGCGTTGGCCGAGGGCATCGCCAGCGCCAGCCCGGACTGCCGCAGCACCGCCTGCGCGACGGGATGGGCGGGCACCCGCAGCCCCACAGTGGGCAGGCCCGCGGTCACGATCCCCGCGATCCCGGCCTCGGGGCGCAGCGGCACCACCAGCGTCAGCGCGCCGGGCCAGAAGGCGGCGGCGAGCCGCTCGGCCTCGCCCGCGACCACGCCCACGCGGGCGGCGGCTTCGGCGTCGGGCAGGTGCACGATCAGCGGGTTGAAGCTGGGGCGCCCCTTGGCCGCATAGACCCGCGCCACCGCCGCGCCGTTCCGGGCATCCGCGGCGAGGCCGTAGACCGTCTCGGTCGGCAGCGCCACGGTCTCGCCCGCGCGCAGCAGCCGGGCGGCATGGGCGATCCCCTCGGCATCGGGACGCAAGGTCAGTGTCGCGCTGGCGGCCATCTTCACGGTTCCGGG
The DNA here is from genome assembly GCF_042435015.1 of Paracoccus panacisoli. Taxonomy (NCBI): domain Bacteria; kingdom Pseudomonadati; phylum Pseudomonadota; class Alphaproteobacteria; order Rhodobacterales; family Paracoccaceae; genus Paracoccus; species Paracoccus panacisoli. Next base: position 17,213 of record NZ_JBHMQU010000018.1, read on the forward strand.
TTGCGGTCGGGCGGGCGCTCAGACAGTTTGTCCGCCACGGGTTTGGGACATACGCGCGGGCGCCCGATTTGCAACCGCCCGGATTGCAGACGACATCCGCGCGATGCCAATTTGGGGGAGACCGATCATGGCCTATCGCGCGCCGGTGGACGACATCGCATTCATCCTCGACGCGGTGGTGCCGCTGGCCCCCGTCGCCGCGACCGACCGCTTCGCCGAAGCGAGCGAGGACACCGTCACCGCGATCCTGACCGAGGCCGGGCGGCTGTCGACCGAGGTGCTGGCGCCCCTGAACCGCGGCAGCGACCTGACCCCCTCGCGGCTGGAAAACGGCGCCGTGCGCTCGTCGCCCGGGTTCGACGCAGGCTTCCGGGCCATCGCCGAAGGCGGCTGGGTGGGGCTCTCGGCCAACCCCGAGCATGGCGGCGCGGGCCTGCCGCAGACGCTGAACGTCGCCGTGGGCGAGATGCTGGCCGGCGCCTGCCTGTCGCTGCAGCTGAACCCGCTGCTGACTCAGGGCCAGATCGAGGCCCTTGAGCATCACGCCTCGGACGAGCTCAAGGCGACCTACCTGCCCAAGCTGATCTCGGGCGACTGGAACGGGACGATGAACCTGACCGAGCCGGGCGCCGGGTCGGACGTGGGCGCGCTGACCACCCGCGCCGAACGGGCCGAGGACGGCACCTACCGCGTCACCGGGCAGAAGATCTTCATCACCTGGGGCGACAGCGACGTGACCGAGAACACCTGTCACCTCGTCCTCGCCCGCCTGCCCGACGGCGGCGCCGGCACCCGCGGCATCAGCCTGTTCATGGTGCCGAAATACATCCCTGACGAGTCCGGCAAGCCGGGCGTCGGCAACAGCCTCAAGGTCGTCTCGCTTGAGCACAAGCTGGGCATCCACGGCTCGCCCACCTGCGTGATGAGCTTCGAGGGCGCGACCGGCTGGCTCGTGGGGCAGGAGCACAAGGGCATGGCGGCGATGTTCACGATGATGAACAACGCCCGCCTTGCCGTCGGGATGCAGGGCGTGGCCGTGGCCGAGGCGGCGCTGCAGCACGCCGCCGCCTATGCCGCCGAGCGGGTGCAGATGGGCCCGATCATCCGCCACGCCGACGTGCGCCGGATGCTCGCCACCGGCCGGGCCGAGGTGTTCGCCGCCCGCGCCATTTGCCTTGCGTGCGCGCAGGCACTGGACATGGCGACCGCCACCGGCGACGCCGACTGGCAGGCCCGCGCGGCCTTCCTGACCCCTATCGCCAAGGCCTGGGGCACCGACGTCGGCTGCCGCGTCGCCGACATGGGCGTGCAGGTTCACGGCGGCATGGGCTTCGTCGAGGAGACCGGCGCCGCCCAGTATCTGCGCGACGTGCGGATCACGCCGATCTACGAGGGCACGAACGGCATCCAGGCGATGGACCTCGTCGGCCGCAAGATGATGGACGGGGGCGAGATGGCCACCCGGATGATCGAGGAGGTGCTGGACGGCGCCAAGGCCGCGCAGGCCGCGATGCCCGACCTCGCCCGCGCCGTCTGGGACGCCGCCGAGACCCTGCGCGAGGCGACCTCGGCCATGCTCGAGGCCGAGGCGCAGGACCGCTTTGCCGGCGCCGTGCCCTATCTCGCGGCCTTTGCGCGGGTGCTGGGCGCGCATTACCACCTGATCGCGGCGCAAAAGGGCGACGACGCGCGCAAGACGCTGGCGAGGGTGTTCATCACCCGCGTGCTGCCCCGCAACGCCGGTGATCTCGCCGAGGCGCGGGCGGGTGCGGGCGATCTCGACGCGCTGCCCGACACGGCCTTTGCCGGGGCGGCGTGACCGCCCCCTCCCCGCGCCCCGCGGCGGCCGAGCCCGCCGCCGAGCCGACGCTCGACGCTGCGCTTGATTCGGCGCAGGTCCCGGGCCCGACGCGGCCCGAGCCGGCCGAGACCGGCATCGCCCACCCCTGGGCCGCGCCGCCCGCCGAAGGGCAGGCGATCGAGGTCGCCGAGGGCGTGCTGTGGATGCGCCTGCCGCTGCCGATGCGGCTCGACCACGTCAACGTCTATGCGCTGCGCGATGCGGACGGCTGGACGGTCGTGGACACCGGCTTCGACAGCACCCGCAGCCGCGCGGTCTGGGCGGCGCTGAAGGACGGCCCGCTCGCGGGCGCCCCCATCCGCCGGGTGCTCGCCACCCACCAGCACCCCGACCACATCGGCCTTGCCGGCTGGTTCATGGAAGAGGGCGCCGAGCTGCTGACCAGCCGCACCGCCTGGCTGATGGCGCGGATGCTCGCGCTCGACGTGCAGGAGCGTCCGACGCCCGCGCAGGTCGCCTATTGGCGCCGCGCCGGGATGCCGGCCGAGATGCTGGACCGCAATGCCGCCGAGCGGCCGTGGAACACCGCCGACGTCGTCCACCCGCTGCCGCTCGGCTACACCCGGCTGCGCGACGGCGACCGGCTGCGGCTGGGCGGGCGCGACTGGCGCGTGTGGACCGGCAACGGCCACGCGGCCGAGCACCTGACGCTGTGGTCCGAGGACGACGACCTCGTGATCGCGGGCGACCAGCTTCTGCCGGGGATCTCGCCCAACCTCGGGGTCTATGCGACCGAGCCGGGGGCGAACCCGGTGGCCGACTGGCTCGAGAGCTGCGACCGTTTCGCGGCGCTCGCCGAGGACCGGCACCTCGTCCTGCCCGGCCACAAGCTGCCCTACACCGGCCTGCCCGCGCGGCTGGTCCAGCTGGCCGAGAACCACCGCACCGCGCTCGACCGGCTGGCGGCCTCGCTGGCCGAGCGGCCGCGCACGGCGGCGGATTGTTTCGATCTGCTCTACCGCCGGCGGATAGGCGAGGGCGAATACGGCCTCGCCCTGGCCGAGGCGATCGCCCATGTGAACGCGCTCGCCGCCGCGGGCCGCATCCGCGTCGTGGGCGAGACCGGGACTGGCGGGCTGATCTGGGGCGCCCCCGCGGACAGGTGACCGCAGAGGGGCGTGACAGGTCGCCGCATTTCTGATAGCACCGGTCGAGGCTGCGCCTGCCGACCGGAGAGAATGTCCGGCGGCGCGGGTGGCAGCGCGCCAGCAGATAGCTCAGGACAGGACAGGCGAGAGATGGCCACGACCCGCACCACCACCCATGCCCCCGCTCACGCCCGCGCGCACGCCGTGCATGACGCCCCCCACCACGAGCACGGCACGATGGACATCGTCGAGCACGAGCGCACCTTCGACGGCTTCGTCCGCTTCATGACGTGGTCGGCGGTGCTGACGATCCTGGTGCTGATCTTCCTGGCGCTGACCAACGCCTGATTGCGGAACCGCCCGGCAGACGGCGGACGAGGGACAAGACAGATGCAAAGGCGAAGCTTTCTCGCGCTGGCGGTTCCCGCAGCGCTTGCAGGGTGTGGCGCGGTCTCGGTGTGGGACGACGATGCGACGGTGCGGGCCGCGCGGTTCACCTCGAACGAGCCGCCGTCGATCACGCTGTTCACGGTGATCGGCATCCCGCGCGGCGAGGGCGGGCATTCGGCGCTGATGGTGAACGGCAGCCAGCGGGTGATCTACGACCCGGCCGGCAGCTGGGAACACCCCCGCATCCCGGAACGCAACGACGTGCTTTACGGGATCACCGACAACTTCAAGCACTTCTACATCGACTACCACGCCCGCTCGACCTACTGGGTGGCCGAGGACACGATCCAGGTCAGCCCCGCGGTGGCCGAGGCCGCGATCCGCGCGGTCGAGGCGCAGGGCGCCTCGCCCAAGAGCTTTTGCGCGGTGAACACCGGGCAGGCGCTGCGCCACGTGCCGGGGTTCGAGGGGGCGCCGACCGGGTTCAGCCCGCTGAAGCTGCGCGAGTGGTTCCTGACCCTGCCGGGCGTGACGTCGAAGCGGCATCAGGACGGCGATCCGGCCAACAACCACGACGTGCTGCTGCGCCAGAAGGACGGCTCGATCGAGGGCTACCAGAACGGCCACCTGATCCGCCGCCCGGGGGCCTGACGGCCGCCGCGCGGCTAGAGCCCGAGCGCGAACCCCAGCGCCAGCGTCACCCCGCCGCCGACGATCGCGGCGAGGGTGTTGCTGGTCAGCAGCCCCATCCCCAGCGTCACCGCGGCCGCGGCGAGCCGCGCCGGATCGGGCGTCCCGCCGGTGGCGGGGGGCCAGATCACCTGCGGCGCGACCAGCGCCGGCAGCACCGCCACGGCGGTGTAGCGCAACACGCGCTGCGCCCACTCGGGCACCGGACGGTTGCCGACCGCGCCGAGGAACGACCAGCGGATCAGGAACGTCCCCACGCCCAGCGTGAGGATCACCCCCCAGATCGCCGCATCCGACCAGCCCGGCATCAGCGCCTCGCCTGCGGGCGCGGCGGGTTACCGGGCGGCAGCGCGGCCCGCGCCCGGCGGCGGACGAGCCACGTCTCGGACAGCGCGCCCGCGGCCATGCCGAGCGGCCCGGCGACCAGCACGCCCGTGCCCGGCGGCATCCCCGTCAGCGCCAGCGCGCTGAGGATCGCCACGCCCGCGGCGATGACATGGGGCAGCGTCCGCAGCATCGGCGCGATCATGGCGAGGAAGGTGATCGGCACGGCGAAATCCAGCGGCCACTCGGCCGGGATCAGCTGGCCGGCCGTCGCGCCGACATAGGTGAACCCCACCCACGGCAGGCACAGCACCGGCGTCGCCCCGGCGAGATAGGCCATCCGCTGCGCCACGCTGAGGCGCGGGTGGCGCTCGAACCGCTGGATGGCGAGGCCGTAGGTCTGGTCGATCAGCACATAGGCCAGCAGCGCCCGTTGCCACGCCGGCGCCGCGCCCACGTAGGGCACCAGCGAGGCGGAATACATCGCCATCCGCAGGTTGATCGCCAGCGCCGAGGCGAGCACGACCAGCACCGCTGCATGATCGGTCATCAGCTGCACCGCCGAAAACTGCGAGGCCCCCGCCAGCACGAGGATCGAGAACCCCATGACCTGCGCGATGTCCAAGCCGGCGGCGGTCGCCACGACCCCGAACAGCAGCGCGAACGGCACCAGCACCAGCAGGAACGGCAGCGCCTGCATGAAGCCGTCACGGGCCGAGCGGCCGAGCGACAGCTCGTGCGGCGCCGGCGCAGGCGAACGGGCGAAGGGGCGAGGCATGGGGAATCCTGAGCTGCGAAAAGCTGCCGCGGCACCATTGCCAACCCGGCCTGCCGCCGCAACCCGGGGGCGGCGCCGGATGCCTCCGGCGGGGATATTTTTGTCCAGCCCGAGGCGGGCGCGCCGCGCCTAAGGCGTCTTTCTTGCCCAGGTACCCCGGCCCGGCCGAGGCTCAGCGGCGCCTCGTTCACCCAAGGCTTGGGGTTGTCAGTCGGCGAAATCCGCGACCGCCTCGCCGTCCCGCAGCTCGAGTTCGAGCACCCAGAGGTCGGGGTCGGCGGCGCGGCGGCGGGCGATGGCGGCGTCGATCTCGCGCGGGGTGCCGGTGGCCTGCGCGACCCACGCCCGCGCGTCGGTGGCGAAGTCATACTCCTGCGCCCAGAGCTCGGCCTGCCCGCCCGGACGCACGACCGACACGGCGAGCGCCCCGGCCGTCTCGTCCCCGCGGTGGACGACATAGGCCCCCCGCCCGGCCAGGTCGGCGCGCCTGAGCAGCGCCGCGACCCTGAGGCCGGCGGTCAGCCGCGGCTCCACCCGTCAGTCCCCGTCGCGGAAGTCGAGGCCCATCTCGCGGTAGCGCTCGGCCTCGTCCAGCCAGTTCTCGCGCAGCGCCACGCGCAGGAACAGATGCACCGGGCGGCCCATGAACTCGGCCAGCTCCTCGCGCGCGGCCCGGCTCACGGCCTTGATCGTCTCGCCGCCCTTGCCGACGACGATGCCCTTGTGCCCCTCGCGGCTCACATAGATCACCTGGTCGATGCGGGCCGAGCCGTCCTCGCGCTCCTGCCAGCTCTCGGTCTCGACGGTGAGCTGATAGGGGATTTCCTCGTGCAGGCGCAGGGTCAGCTTCTCGCGGGTCATCTCGGCGGCGATCTGGCGCATCGGCAGGTCGGCGATCTGGTCCTCGGGGTAGAGCCACGGCCCCTCGGGCAGCTCGGCGGCAAGCCAGTCCATCAGGTCGGCGGTGCCGTGGCCGCGCTCGGCCGAGATCATGAAGGTGCGGGCGAACGGATAGGCGGCGTTCAGCGCCTGCGACAGCTCCAGCAGCTCCGGCGCCTTGACCCGGTCGATCTTGTTGATCGCCAGCGCCACCGGGGCCTGTCCCTGACGGGCCTTCAGCGCGTCGAGGATCGCCTGCACCCCGTCGGTCAGGCCGCGATGCGCCTCGACCAGCAGCACGACGATGTCGGCGTCGGCAGCCCCGCCCCAGGCGGCGGCGACCATCGAGCGGTCGAGCCGGCGGCGCGGGCGGAAGATCCCGGGCGTGTCGACGAAGACGATCTGCGCCGGGCCGTGCAGGGCGATGCCGCGGATCCGGGCGCGGGTGGTCTGGACCTTGTGGGTGACGATCGAGACCTTGGCCCCTACCAGCCGGTTGAGCAGCGTGGACTTGCCGGCGTTCGGCTCGCCGATCAGGGCGACGAAGCCGGCGCGGGTCGGGGCGTCCGGCGTGTCTTGGGTGGTCTCGGTCGGGTCGGTCATCGGCCTCTCACGGCTGGTGTGGTGTTCATGCAGCATTCATGCAGGGTTCATGCACAGTTCATGCGAACGGCGGGCGGATGGTTCCATCGGCCGCCCTCATGGCCGTGCCCGCCCTACGCGCCCCCGTCCAGCGCGTCGAGCATCGCCTGCGCGGCCAGCTGCTCGATGCTGCGCTTGGTGCCCGTGCCCGCGGCCTCGGCGCTGCGCCCGTCGTCCAGCGTCACGGTGATGCGGAACTGCGGCGCGTGGTCGGGGCCGCTGCGGTCGGTGATCTCATAGCGCGGCGGCGTCATGCCCTTGGCCTGCGCCCATTCCTGCAGGACGGTCTTGGGGTTGTGCGAGGCCGCCTCGGCCCCCTCGATCCGGTCGCCCCAGAGGCGCAGGATCAGCGCCCGCGCGGCGTCGAACCCGGCATCGACGTAGACCGCGGCCAGCACGGCCTCCATCGCGTCGCCGAGCACCGCCTCTTTCCGGCGCCCGCCGGTCAGCATCTCCGACCGGCCGAGCTTCATCACCTCGCCCAGCCCGATCTCGCGGGCGATCTCGGCGCAGGTCTCGCCGCGCACCAGCGCGTTGAGGCGCGGGGCGAGCTGCCCCTCGGTCGCGCCGCGGTCGTGGTGGAACAGCGCCTCGGCGATGGTGAGGCCGAGCACCCGGTCGCCCAGGAACTCGAGCCGCTGGTTGTCGGGCCGGGTCGGCGACGAGAGGCTCGAGTGGGTCAGCGCGCGGATCAGCAGCGCGGGGTCGGCGAACTGGTGGCCCAGCCGCCGCTGAAAGGCGACCAGCTCGGCCGAGGGCCGCGGCCCGGCCATGTCAGTGGATGGCGCGGAAGAAGCGGTCCGCGCGCCAGGTCCAGAAGTAAAGCAGCGACGACCCCGCCGACGAGAACATCACCCGGTCGGCGCGACCGATGAGATACTCGGCCGGCACGAAGCCCAGCCCCCCGGCGATGGCCGGCACGCGGCTGTCCTCAGAGTTGTCGCGGTTGTCGCCCATGAAGAAATAGTTGCCGGCCGGCACCGTGAACACCGGCGTGTCGTCGAGCGGCCAGCCGTCGAGGATGTTCAGCACGTCATGGGCCACGCCATTGGGCAGCGTCTCGGTGAAGCGCTGCTTCTCGCAGGCCCCGCCCTCGGGCACCGGCTCGTTCCAGCAGCGCGGCAGCGTGCGCCCCGGCCCCTGCGGCAGCTTCGGTTCGCTGAACACGCCGTTCCGGGTCTGCGGCAGCGGCTGGCCGTTCAGGATCACCTGCCCGCCCGCAAGCTGCACCGTGTCGCCCGGCAGGCCGATCACCCGCTTGACGAAATCCACCCCGCGGGTCGGGTGGCGGAACACCACCACGTCACCGCGCTCGGGCGCGCGCTCGAGGATGCGGCCCGTGATCGGGCAGAGCGAGAACGGGCAGGAGTGGCGCGAATAGCCGTAGGCCATCTTGTTGACGAACAGGAAGTCGCCGATCAGCAGCGTGTCCTTCATCGAGCCCGAGGGGATCCAGAAGGGCTGGAAGAACAGCGTCCGGAAGACCCCGGCGATCACCAGCGCCCAGAATACGGTCTTGACCGTTTCCCAGATGCCGCCCTGTTCCTTGGCCGTGCTGCGCGCCATGTGTGCCCCGTGTCGCTGTCATGGATGCCCGCGACAGGCGCGGGATTGTGGTGCGGGTTCTTGGGCAGGCAAGGCGGCGGAAGTCAAGCGGTGCGGGGCCTGAGCGCCCCGTCTGGCCCCGCGCGCCGCCCCTCGGGCTGGACCCAAATATCCCCGCCGGAGGCAGCCGGCCGCACCACCCGCGCCAACGTCAGCCGCGGGGCGCTGCGCGCTCAGCCCGCGGACGTCGCGGCTGGCAGCGCCTCGATCACCACGAAGGCCTGCGCCCAGGGGTGATCGTCGGTCAGCGTCACATGAACCACCGCGCGATGCCCCGGCGGGGTCATCGCCGCGAGCCGCTCGGCCGCCCAACCGGTCAGCGTCATCGTCGGCTGGCCCGAGCGCAGGTTCGTTACCGCCATGTCGCGCCAGGCGATGCCCATGGCGAGCCCGGTGCCGAGCGCCTTCGAGCACGCCTCCTTCGCCGCCCAGCGCTTGGCCAGCGTCGCGGCCTCATGCGGGCGGCGGGCGGCGCGGGCGAGTTCGGTCTCGGTGAACACCCGCTGGCGGAAGCGGTCGCCGTGCCGGTCGAGCACCGCGGCGATGCGGTCGATGTTGCAGAGGTCGGTGCCGATTCCGAGGATCATGGTGCCGCGCCCGTGGCCGAGGGAGTCCGGGTGCCCGGGCCAGCAGGAAGCCCCTCGCGGGGCAGCGGGGGCGCGGCAGGGGCGTCCTCGCCGAAGGCCTGATCCCAGAGCCCGCCGAGCCAGCCCGCGCCGCGCCCATAGGCCGCCGACAGTTCCGGCAGGTCGTCGTAAAGCCCCTGCGCCCCGGCCCAGACCGCGCCGGGGCTGGCGCGGACCTTCTCCCACAGCTCGGCGCGGGTCGGCACCTCCATCCCGCAGACCTCGTCCTCGCGCACCGGGTCGTCGGGATTGAAGGCCGCGTCGAGCGCCCGCATCTCGCCCATCATCGCGCAGGCGTCGGCGAGCTCCCACGCCGTCGCCGCGGCGATCACGCCGATGCCGATCACCGGCAGCGCCTCGCCCGCCATGCTGGCCACGTTGCGGGTGGTGGCGATGGCGGTGCGGCGCGAGACGCGGGTGGCGGTGTCCTTGACCGCCTGGCGCGCCGCCATGCGGCTGCCGCGATAGGTGACGGGCGCGTCGGCGAGTTCGCGCGCCAGGCGCGCGTTGGCGGCGCGGCTGTCGGCCAGTTCGCGGGCGAGGTTGTCGGCCCGGCCGGTCGCCGCCCGCCGCTCGGCCGCCTCGGCGGCGGCGCGGGCCTGGACCCGGGCCAGGTCGTCGGACTGCCGCGTGGCGAGGGATCGCAGGCCGGTCACCCCCTCGACCACCCCCGCGACGGCAGAAAACACCGCCGGCAGCATCGTCATGGCGACGCTCAGCGCCAGCGAGCCGGCCATGACCAGCATCATCAGCACCGACCAGATCCCGCCCAGCGCGGCGAGGGTCAGGCGCAGGGCGCGGGTGATCCGGCGCAACAGGCTCATGGCGCGCGCACCGGGCGGGTCATCCCCGCGCGGCGTCCATCCGCCGGCGCATCTCCTCGATGGCGGGGCCGAGGCCGGTGAAGATCGACTCGGCGATCAGGAAATGGCCGATGTTCAGCTCGGCGAGTTCCGGGATTGCGGCGATGGGCCCGACGGTGTCGAAGGTCAGGCCGTGGCCGGCGTGGACCTCGAGCCCCAGTGACGCGGCGAGGCGCGCGCCCTCGGCCAGCCCGGCCAGCTCGGCGTCGCGCAGGTCGTGGCGGCCCTCGGTGTCGTAGTCGCAATAGGCGCCGGTGTGCAGCTCGACCACGGCGGCGCCGACGCGGGCGGCAGCCTCGATCTGGCGCGGGTCGTGGCCGATGAAGAGCGAGACGCGCGCCCCCGCGGCACTGAGCGGCGCGATGTAGTCGGCCAGCCGCGCGGCGTCGGCGGCGACGTCCAGCCCGCCCTCGGTGGTCCGCTCTTCGCGTTTTTCGGGGACGAGGCAGACGGCGTGGGGTCTGTGGCGCAGCGCGATGGCCTGCATCTCGGGCGTGGCCGCCATCTCGAGGTTCAACGGCACGCTGAGCGCATCCGCCAGCCGGGCGATGTCGTCGTCCGAGATGTGGCGCCGATCCTCGCGCAGATGGGCGGTGATGCCGTCCGCGCCGGCCGCCTCGGCCAGCAGCGCGGCGCGCAGCGGGTCGGGCCAGGGGGTGCCGCGGGCGTTCCTGACGGTGGCCACATGGTCGATGTTGACGCCCAGTCGCAGCATGGCGGTCCCCCCGGCTTGGTCGTGCGGGGCAGGTTAGCCGCGGGGCGCGGCGGGGGGTAGCCCCGCGATGCTGCGCGTGGCCTCGACCCACCAGCCGGGGCGCGCGGCGGCGATGGCCGCCGCGGCGGCGCGGGCGGCGGGGGCGTCGGGAAAGAGGCCGAAGCAGGTGGCGCCGGACCCCGACATCCGGGCGATCTGCGCGCCCTGGCCGGCCAGCGCGGCGATTGTGTCGCCGATGACGGGCGCGAGGCGCAAAGCCGGCGGCTCGAGGTCGTTGCGGGTCGCCGTGAGCCAGCCCGGCCAGTCGCCGTCGGCGGGGAACGGGGGCAGGCCGGGGTTCTCGCGCGAGGTCAGGGCGGCGAAGACGGCGGGTGTGGGGACCTCGACCCGCGGGTTGACCAGCACGAGGTGCAGCGTGGGCAGGGTGACGGGGGTGAGGATCTCGCCCACCCCCTGCATCCGCAGGCTGCGGCTCATCAGGCAGGCGGGCAGGTCGGCGCCGAGCGCCTCGGGTCGGTCGGGGGTGCGGCCGAGGGCGCGCAGCACGGCGGCGGCGTCGGCGGTGCCGCCGCCGATCCCCGACGCAGGCGGCAGGCGCTTGTCCAGGGTGATCGCCGCCGCGGCCCCCACGGCGCGGGCCGCGCGCAGGCACAGGTTGTCGTCGCCGGGCGGGATGGCGCCGGCGAAGGGCCCGGTGAGGGTCAGCGACAGCGGCCCGGGGGAAAGGCTCACGCGATCGCCCAGCTCGGTGAAGACGACCAGCGAATCGAGCAGGTGATAGCCGTCCGCGCGCCGCCCGGTCACGTGCAGCGCGAGGTTGATCTTGGCGGGCGCGGGTTCGCGCACGACCGCAGCCCGGTCGGCGGAGGTCACGGGCGCGGCGGCACCGGTTCGCCGTCGTCGGCGCCGGGCGGGGCCGGGGTGTCAGGCTCGGGCGCGGTGTCCACGGGCGCCACATCCGCCGGCGCGGCGGCGGGCTCGGGCGCCGCTTCAGGCATCGGCTCGGGCTGGCCCCAGCCCTCGGGTAGCTTGCCGCCGTTGGCCTTTTCCGCCGCCAGCACCTCGTCCAGCCCGCGTTCGAGCTTGGCGCGGACGCGGTTCAGGTCGGTGTCGGTGTCGGCGGGCTTCCACAGGCTCAGCGCCCGCTTCCACTGGATCTCGGCCTCGCGCTTGCGGCCGACCATCCAGTAGATGTCGCCCATGTGGTCGTTCACGAGGCTGTCGTCGGACATCGCCGAGACGGCCTTCTCCATCGGCTCGACCGCATCCTGATAGCGGCCCAGCCGGTAATAGGCCCAGGCCAGCGAATCGAGGATGTAGCCGTCGTCCGGGCGCAGTGCGACGGCCTTCTTGATGAGGTCCAGCCCCTCGTCCAGCCGCACGTTCCGGTCCACCCAGCTGTAGCCGAGATAGTTCAGGATCGGCGCCTGCTCGGGCTGCAGCTTCAGCGCCGCCTGGAAATCCGCGTCGGCGCGGTCGAACTGGCCCGAGCGTTCCAGCGCGATGCCGCGGGCGTAGAGCGCGAACCAGCTCGCCTGCGGGTCGGTCTCTTTCGCCAGCAGCTCGAGCGCGCGGTCATAGACCGGCACCGCCTCGGCGAACTTGTCCTGCTGGCGCAGCAGGTCGCCCAGCGCCACCCAGGCCGAGGGCAGCTCGGGCCAGGTCTCGGTCAGGGCGCGGGCGGCGGCCTCGGCATCGGCGCGGCGGTCGGCGCGGGCGAGCGCGTCGATGCGGGCCAGCTCGGCCGCGGGGCGCAGGTCGCCCTTGGCGCGCAGGCCCTGGAACTCGGTCTCGGCCAGGTCGAACTGCCCGGCGCTCTGCAGCAGCTGGGCGACCAGCAGCTGCGCCTCGGCCATGTCGGGGGCGAGGTACTGGCCGATGCGGGCGTAGATCAGCGCCAGCGGGTCGGTGTCCTCACCGCCCATCAGCGCGCCGCCGAAGGTGACGAAGACCTGCGCGAGGCCCTCGGCCGGGCTCTTGATCACGTCGAACGGCAGTTTCTCGCCCGCCGCCAGCCGGTCGCGCAGCAGCTTGAGCGCCGGCTCGGACTCGAGCGCGTCGAGATCGTCGAGCAGCTTGACCGCGTCGGCATTGCGCTCGAGCTGCGAGAGCACCTGCACGCGGGCGACGATGCCCATCAGGTGCCCGGCGCTTTCGGGATCGGCGAGCGCCGCCTCGGCGCCCTCGTAATCGCCGACGCTGGCCTTGGCGAGCGCAAGCTGGAAGCGCGCGATGCCCGCCGCGCCGCGCTGACGCTCGAGCTTCTGGAAGGTGGCGAAGGCGTCCGAGGCGCGGCCGTCGCCCATCTCGGCCCAGGCGCGGGTCATGCCGTCCATCAGCGGCCCGGCCCCGCCGGGGGTCGAGGGCATCTTGTCGAGCATCGCCAGCACGCCCGCCCAGTCGCCCTTGCGGGCCAGCGCGGCGCGGGTGACGAGCCCGGCCAGCTCGGTCGTCCGGCCGCCGTCGACGAGGCCCTGCGCCATGGTCGCGGCGTCGTCCATCTGCCCGGCCGAGACCATCGAGACGAGCGCCCCGTCCTGCAGGAAGAGGTCGGTGCGGTCATGGGCGACGGCGGCGCGGAAGTAATCGGCGGCGACGGCGAAATCGTTGCGCGAGGCGGCGAGGCGGGCGGCGAGATAGGGGCCCGCGCGGCCGGGGATCGGCTGGATGCGGGTGGTATGGCCCGAGGGCGGCACCGGCGCGTCGCTGATGAGCTGCGCCTGCCGGGGGGTGGCGTCAGAGGCTGGCGCGGTGGGGTCCGCGGTCTGGCCGGGGGCGGCGACGGGGGCGGCCTGCGCGACCCGCACGGCGGCGGGCTGCGCCGGGGCGGCGGGGGTCGAGAGGTCCAGCGTCAGCGCGGCGACGGCGGTGGCCGAAACTCCGGCGGCGGCGGCGAGGATCAGGATCGGCTTCATCGCAGGCTTCATCGCAGCGGGGGCCCCGGTTGTCGGTGTCATGCCGCCGGACCCTAGCCGCTGGCGCAGGCGGCGGCAACGCCGCCGGGCGCCCCGGTCCCCGGCGGGCGGTCACGGTCCGGGGAGGTCGCCGGGTATTTGGGCCAGAGAGACGCGGTGGAGGTGGGGCGTGGTGTGCCCGCGCGGCGTTGATGGGTGACCGAAGGGCGAGGCAAGCTGCGCTGATGGGAGCGGCCGCGACTGGCGCTTGGCACGACGCAACCGCAGAGGCGAACAGGGCGGCGTGTGGTGCAACACACCTGCCCGCGGCCGCGAGTGTCGCTCAGCGAGACGCGCTCGCTACTCCACCAGCGACAGGGCGCGGCCCGACGCCTAGCGCGCGGCTCACCCGCAGCCCTCCAGACCCGCAAACGGGACGGGGCGGCCCGCAGACCGCCCCTCCTCATTCTTTCTTGCTGAAATATCCCGGGGTCCGGGGCAGAGCCCCGGTCCGACGGCGCCGTCACGCGCCTCCCCCGAAATCACATGTTCGGATAGTTCGGGCCGTCGCCGCCCTGCGGGGTCGTCCAGACGATGTTCTGGCTCGGGTCCTTGATGTCGCAGGTCTTGCAGTGGACGCAGTTCTGGAAGTTGATCACGAAGCGCGCGCCCTCGGGGACGCTCGCGTCCTCGACCACCTCATAGACCCCGGCCGGGCAGTAGCGCTGCGCGGGTTCGGCGTATTCCGGCAGGTTGACCCGGATCGGCACCGAGGGGTCCTTGAGCTTCAGGTGCGAGGGCTGGCTTTCCTCGTGGTTGGTGAAGCTGAAGGCGACGTTGGTCAGCCGGTCGAAGCTCAGCTTGCCGTCCGGGCGAGGGTAGTCGATGGGCTTGTACTTCGCCGCCTTGCCGGTGGCAGCGGCGTCGGACTTGCCGTGCTTCCACGTCCCCAGGATGTTGCGGTTGAAGAGGTTGGCGAACCACATGTCCGCCCCGCCCAGCATCAGCGAGCCGATCATGCCGGTGCGCGACCAGCTCGGCTTGACGTTGCGCACCCGCTTGAGGTCGCGGGCGATCGGGCCCGAGCGCAGGTCGCTCTCGTACTCGGTCAGCTCGTCGCCCTCGCGGCCGGCCGCGATGGCCGCCGCCGCCGCCTCGGCCGCCGCGATCCCCGACAGCATCGCGTTGTGGTTGCCCTTGATCCGCGGCACGTTCACCAGCCCCGCCGAGCAGCCGAGCAGGATCGCGCCCGGCACCGTGAGCTTCGGGATCGACTGCCAGCCGCCCTCGCTGATCGCCCGGGCGCCATAGGCCACGCGCTTGCCGCCCTCGAGCAGCTCGGCCACCATCGGGTGGTGCTTGAAGCGCTGGAACTCGGCGTAGGGGTAGAGATAGGGGTTGGCGTAGTTCAGGTGTACCACGAAGCCGATGAACACCTGGTTGTTCTCGGCGTGATAGATGAAGGACCCGCCGCCGGCGGCCTTGCCCAGCGGCCAGCCCATGGTGTGGACGACCGTCCCCTCCTTGTGCTTGGCGGGGTCGATCTCCCAGATTTCCTTCATGCCGATGCCGAACTTCTGCGGCTCGTGGCCCTCGGACAGGCCGTAGTTCTCGATCAGCTGCTTGGCGAGGCTGCCGCGCACGCCCTCGGCGATGAAGACGTACTTGCCGCGCAGCTCCATCCCCGGCTCGTAGGAGGGGCCGGGCGAGCCGTCCGGCTCCTTGCCCATCTCGCCCGCGACCACGCCGGCGACGCGGTTGCCGTCCATGACCAACTCGGACGCCGCCATGCCGGGGAAGATCTCGACCCCCAGCGCCTCGGCCTGCTCGGCCAGCCAGCGGCAGACGTTACCCATCGAGACGATGTAGTTGCCGTGGTTCGACATCAGCCGCGGCATCGGCCAGTTGGGGATGCGGAACTGCCCGCCCTCGCCCAGCACCACGAACTTGTCGGTGTGGACCTCGGTCTTGACCGGGGCGCCCTTTTCCTTCCAGTCGGGGATCAGCGCGGTCAGCCCCGAGGGGTCCAGCACCGCGCCCGAGAGGATGTGGGCGCCGACCTCCGAGCCCTTTTCCAGCACCACCACGTTCAGCTCGGGCTCGATCTGCTTGAGCCGGATCGCGGCCGACAGACCCGCGGGTCCGGCCCCGACGATCACCACGTCGTATTCCATCGATTCGCGTTCGATTGCGGACATGGCGTCTCCCCTTCGGCCTGGCTGCTTGCGCGGTCGCCCTGTGACATATGCGGTAACCGGCCGCGAAACAATCGTGACGCGGTGTGCGGGTCGCACGCAATTCCCTGTCGCGCGGCTGTGTCGCAGGGCGGGGGCGCGGACGGGGGAATGAACGGCGGCGCGCACGGGTGCGCCGGGACGGCGGCGGGGGGCCGCGCACGGCGGCGGGGCCGCTTGCGTCACGCGCCCGGCTGCGCCACGATGCGCGCGAACCAGACGCCCCCTGCGTGACCGCCGGGGGCGTTTTGACACGGCTGGCGCCCGTCGGGCGCATGGGGACGAGATGGAAAAGATACCGATGACGCGGGCGGGCCACGCCCAGCTGGACGAGGAACTGCGCGAGCTGAAGGCCGTCGAGCGCCCGGCGGTGATCCGGGCCATCGCCGAGGCGCGCGAGCACGGCGACCTGAGCGAGAACGCCGAATACCACGCCGCGCGCGAGAAGCAGTCGTTCATCGAGGGCCGCATCAAGGAGCTTGAGATGATCATCTCGCGGGCCGAGGTGATCGACACCTCGAAGCTCTCGGGCAGCGTCAAGTTCGGTGCCCGCGTGACCGTGGTGGACGAGGACACCGACGAGGAAAAGAGCTTCCAGCTGGTGGGCGAGCAGGAGGCCGACCTCGAGCGCGGGCTGCTGAACGTGCGTTCGCCGCTGGCGCGCGCGCTGATCGGCAAGGACGAGGGCGACAGCGTCGAGGTCACGACCCCGGGCGGGCAGAAATCCTACGAGATCCTGTCGATCCGCTATGAATGAGCTGATCGGCCGGCTGCAGGCCGAGCTGCGCGGGTGGCGGACCGGGACGGGACACGACGCGGGCGACCGCGCGGTGCTGGTCGGGGCGGTCGTCTCAGCGCTGTGGCTGGTGCTGGTGCTGCTGTTCTGGGCGCTGGGGCCGGCGGATGCGCCGCAGCCGGGCGGGCTGGCGCGACTGGCCGCAGCGGTGGCGGTGATCCTGCCGCTGGTGCTGGTGTGGATCGCCGTGGGCCTCGCCCGCGCGATCGCCGAGCTGCGGGCCGAGGCGGTGCTGCTGCGCACCCGGATGGAGGCCCTGCGCCCCGCCGAGCGTGCCGCGGCCGAGCGTGACGCCCGCCTGCCCGAGGCCCCCGGCCGGGCCGCGACCGCGGC
>NZ_JBHMQU010000019.1:0-27124 GCF_042435015.1 Paracoccus panacisoli
GCGGAACATCTCGACGCCCGTGCAGGTCGTCTTCTTGGTCGGGCGGATGCCGACGATCTCAAGTTCGTCGCCCACGTTCACCGCGCCACGCTCGACCCGGCCGGTCACAACCGTGCCGCGGCCCGAGATCGAGAACACGTCCTCGATCGGCATCAGGAACGGCTGGTCCACGGCGCGCTCGGGCGTCGGGATGTATTCGTCCACCGCCTTGATCAGCGCACGGATCGAGTTCTCGCCGATCTCGGGGTCACGGCCTTCCAGAGCGGCCAGCGCCGAGCCTTTGATGATCGGAATGTCGTCGCCGGGATAGTCGTACGACGACAGCAGCTCGCGCACTTCCATCTCGACCAGCTCGAGCAGCTCTTCGTCGTCCACCTGGTCGACCTTGTTCAGGTACACGACCATGTACGGGATGCCGACCTGACGGCCGAGCAGGATGTGCTCGCGGGTCTGCGGCATCGGGCCGTCGGCGGCGTTCACGACCAGGATCGCGCCGTCCATCTGCGCAGCGCCGGTGATCATGTTCTTCACGTAGTCGGCGTGGCCGGGGCAGTCCACGTGCGCATAGTGGCGCGCGTCCGATTCGTATTCCACGTGCGCGGTCGAGATCGTGATCCCGCGGGCCCGCTCTTCCGGCGCGCCGTCGATCTGGTCGTAGGCCTTGAACTCGCCGAAATACTTGGTGATCGCCGCCGTCAGCGTCGTCTTGCCGTGGTCAACGTGGCCGATCGTCCCGATGTTGACGTGCGGTTTCGTCCGTTCGAATTTTGCCTTTGCCATTGCAAAGCTCCTTTTCAATGACGGTGCGTGAGATCACGCACCCTACGGGGGGTAGGGTGCGGGGGCTGGCCCCGCACCGCCTCAGGCGTATTTCTTCTGGATCTCGTCCGAGATGTTCTGCGGCACGGCCTCGTAATGGTCAAACTGCATCGTGAACACCGCCCGGCCCGACGACATCGAGCGCAGGTTGTTGATGTAGCCGAACATGTTGGCCAGCGGCACCATCGCGTCGATGACGTTGGCGTTGCCGCGGGTGTCCTGGCCGCGGACCATGCCGCGCCGCGAGGTCAGGTCGCCGATGATCGACCCGGTGTATTCCTCGGGCGTCACCACCTCGACCTTCATGATCGGCTCGAGCAGCTTCGCGCCGGCCTTCTTGAGGCCTTCGCGCATCGCGGCCCGCGAGGCGATCTCGAACGCCAGCACCGACGAGTCGACGTCGTGGAAGGCACCGTCGATCAGCGCCACCTTGAAGTCGATCACCGGGAAGCCTGCCAGCGGGCCCGAGTCCATGACGGACTTGATGCCCTTCTCGACGCCCGGAACGTATTCCTTGGGCACCGCGCCGCCGACGATCTTCGATTCGAACGAGTAGCCCTCGCCCGGCTCGGTGGGATCGATCTGCAGCTTGACGCGGGCGAACTGGCCCGTGCCGCCGGTCTGCTTCTTGTGGGTGTAGTCGATCTCGGCCGGCTGCGAGATGGTCTCGCGGTAGGCCACCTGCGGCGCACCGATGTTCGCCTCGACCTTGAACTCGCGCTTCATGCGGTCGACGAGGATGTCGAGGTGAAGTTCGCCCATGCCCTTCATGATCGTCTGGCCCGACTCGAGGTCGGTCTCGACGCGGAAGGACGGGTCTTCGGCAGCCAGGCGCTGAAGGGCGAGGCCCATCTTCTCCTGATCGGCCTTCGACTTGGGCTCGACGGCGATCTCGATCACCGGCTCGGGGAAGGTCATGGTCTCGAGGACCACGGGCTTCGCCGGATCGCAGAGCGTGTCACCGGTGGTGGTCTCTTTCAGACCGGCCAGCGCGATGATGTCGCCCGCGAACGCCTCTTCGATTTCCTCGCGGTTGATGGCGTGCATCACCATCATCCGGCCGACGCGCTCGCGCTTGCCCTTGGTCGAGTTCATCATCTGGTCGCCCTTCTTCAGCGCGCCCGAGTAGATGCGCGTGAAGGTCAGCGAGCCAACGAAGGGGTCGTTCATGATCTTGAACGCCAGCGCCGAGAACGGCGCCGCATCATCGGCCTCGCGGGCGATGTTGCGCTCTTCGGTCTCGTCGTCCGGCGAAAAGCCCATCAGCGTCGGCACGTCGGTCGGCGCCGGCAGATAATCGATCACCGCGTTCAGCAGGGGCTGCACGCCCTTGTTCTTGAACGCCGAGCCCGCGAGCACCGGGAAGAACGACATCGACAGCGTGCCCTGACGGATCAGCTTGCGCAGGGTCTCCTCGTCGGGCTCGTTGCCCTCGAGGTACTGCTCCATCGCGTCGTCGTCCATCTCGACGGCCAGCTCGATCATCTTGCCGCGCCATTCGTCGGCCAGATCCTGAAGCTCGGCCCGGATCGGCTGGCGGATCCACGAGGCGCCGACGTCGTCGCCCTTCCAGATCCACTCTTCCATCTTCACGAGGTCGATGATGCCTTCCAGCGTGTCCTCGGCGCCGATCGGCAGGGCCACCGGGCAGGGGGTGCCGCCGGTGCGGTCCTTGATCATCGTGACGCACTTGAAGAAGTCCGCGCCGATCTTGTCCATCTTGTTGACGAACACGATCCGCGGAACCTTGTAGCGGTCAGCCTGACGCCAGACGGTTTCCGTCTGCGGCTCGACGCCGGCGTTGCCGTCGAGCAGGCAGATCGCGCCGTCGAGCACGGCCAGCGAGCGCTCCACCTCGATGGTGAAGTCCACGTGGCCGGGGGTGTCGATGATGTTCAGCTTGTTGCGGGCCGACTCGTCGGCCGTGAACTCGGTGTCCTCGTGGCGCTGCCAGAAGGTCGTGGTCGCGGCCGAGGTGATGGTGATGCCGCGCTCGGCTTCCTGCTCCATCCAGTCCATGGTCGAGGCGCCGTCATGCGTCTCGCCCATTTTGTGGTTCTTGCCGGTATAGAACAGGATGCGCTCGGTCATCGTGGTCTTGCCGGCATCGATGTGGGCCATGATGCCGAAGTTGCGGTACCGCTGCAGCGGATATTCGCGTGCCATGATGGCTCCTTACCAGCGATAGTGGCTGAACGCCTTGTTGGCGTCGGCCATCTTGTGGGTGTCTTCGCGCTTCTTCACCGCGGTGCCGCGGTTGTTCACCGCGTCGGCCAGCTCGCCCGCCAGGCGCTCTTCCATGGTGTTCTCGTTGCGCTTCTTGGCAGCGTCGATCAGCCAGCGGATGCCGAGCGCCTCGCGGCGGATCGGACGGACCTCGACCGGCACCTGGTAGGTGGCGCCGCCGACCCGGCGCGAGCGGACCTCGACCGAGGGCTTCACGTTGTCGAGGGCTTCGTGGAAAACCTCGATCGGCTCGCGCTTGAGGCGGCCCTGAACGCGGTCGAGCGCGTTATAGACGATCTTCTCGGCGACGGATTTCTTGCCGTCCACCATCAGGTTGTTCATGAATTTGGTCAGCACGCGATCGCCATACTTGGCGTCGGGCAGGACTTCGCGCTTTTCAGCGGCGTGACGACGGGACATCTCTCAAACCCTCACTTCGGACGCTTGGCGCCGTATTTCGAACGACGCTGACGACGATCTTTGACGCCCTGGGTGTCCAGAACGCCGCGCAGGATGTGGTAACGCACACCCGGAAGGTCTTTCACCCGGCCGCCGCGGATCAGCACGACGCTGTGTTCCTGGAGGTTGTGCTTTTCACCCGGAATGTAGCTGATGACCTCGAACCCGTTGGTCAGGCGCACCTTGGCGACTTTCCGCATGGCCGAGTTCGGCTTCTTCGGGGTGGTGGTATAGACGCGCGTGCAGACGCCGCGCTTCTGAGGGTTTCCTTGCAGGTGCTGCGACTTGGAGCGCTGCACCTTCGGCTGCCGCGGATTGCGGATCAGCTGCTGGATCGTCGGCATTCGGTTCCCCGTCCTGCGTTTGCGATACTCGCGCCCGGGCATGGCGCGCCACTTCTCGACAGCGCCTCGCGCCCATCGCGAAACGCCAAACCCATCCGGCCCCGGCGAGGCGGGGTAGGACGGGGCGAAACTCCAGAAGGATCGGGGCGCGCGGCCCCGGATCGTGACCGAGGGGGCGACGCCCGCGCGGTTCTGGCCCCCGGCGCTTTCGCGCAGGGGTGCGGGGGCTATAGGTCGAATCGTCGTCCCTGTCAACGTGAGGGTCAGGCGGGGTGAGGGTCAGGCGGGCCCGCCGCCCTCGCCCGCGGCGAGCGCCCGGCGCAGGCCGGGCAGGTCGATGCGGAACCGCCGCTTCATCAGCGCCGCCGGATCGTGGGGCGGGCTGGCCCAGGGGTAGTTCGGCCCCGGCGCGCCCGAGTCGTTGTCGGCGTGGAGGGTGCGCACGAACATCGGCCGGTCGTGGACCGCGACTCCGTTCATGTGGTGCCCGAGCCGCCAGTGCTCGAAGTCGATGGCCGAGCCGGGGTCGCCCGCCCTGACCCAGGTCACCAGCGCCACCCCCGTGGAGTGGACATGGCGCGGCAGCACCTCGACCCTAGCCCCGTCGGCGCGCAGGATCAGGCCCTTGGCATAGTCGCAGGACGCCCGCCCGTCGCGGTTCAGCATCGGGCGCACCAGCCGCAGGTCGCGCCGGGCGCTGGCCACGAAATCCACCGCCACGGCGTCGTCGTCGTCGTGCTTGACGTAGCCCACCACCTCAGCCTGCGGGTCGAGATGCGGCGCGAGCGCCCGGGCGCAGGCGGTGCGGTGATGGTCCATCGGCGGGACGGCCTCGACCACGATCTGCGGGGTCGCGGCGCTGAGCGCCCGCAGCCGCGTGAGGTAGGGCTCGGGCAGGTCCGGCCCGGTCATCACCACCAGCCGGAAGTCGGGGTCGGTCTGCGCCTGCCACGCCGGCAGCGCCACCCGCTCGAACCAGAACCAGCGCCGGGCGAGCCGCGCGGGGTCATAGAGAAACGCCCGCCGTGCCGCGAGCGAGCCATGCTCGACCTGGAACCCCCGGCCGCCGAGATAAGAGAACCGGCAGAGCGCGAGGATCTGCGCCCGCATCACCCGGCCCCCTGCCGCAGCTGCGCCTCGCGCCAGATCGAATAGATCCCGGCCGCCACCACCAGCGCCGATCCGGCCCAGGTCCAGCCGTCGGGCCAGTCCCCGAACACGACCACGCCCAGCAGAATCGCGAACAGCAGCGAGGTATAGCGGAACGGCGAGACGAACCCGACCTCGCCCACCCGCATCACCGCCACCGCGGTCTGATAGCCGATGGTCAGGAAGCCGGTGGCGATGGCGAGCCCCGCCCACTCGAGCCCGGTGGGCCAGCGCCACGGCGCCTCTGACGGCAGCAGCGGCGCGAACAGCGTCACGCTGAGCGCGGCGGAAAAGGCGATGGTGCTGGTGCGGATCGCGGGCGAGACGCCGCGCGTGGTGATCTCGCGCACCACGATCAGCAGCACCGAGCCGAGGGCGACGAGCGACCAGACGCTGAAGGCGCTCGTGCCCGGCCGCAGGATCATCAGCACGCCGATCAGGCCCACGCCCACGGCCGTGAGCCGCCGCCAGCCGAGCCGCTCGCGGAACACCACCGCCGCGGCGAGCATCACCAGGAGCGGCAGCGACTGCATGATCGCCGACAGATCCCCCAGCGCGAGATGCTGCAGGGCGAGGAGGTAGAGCACGGTCGATCCCACCTCGGCCACCGCCCGCCAGCCGAGCAGCCAGCGGTCGCGGGGGCGGTGCGGCCACCAGTCGATGCCCCCGTCGCGCTGCGCCATCACCCCCAGGATGAGGCAGACGGCGAGGCCGCGGATCAGCACCGCCTCGGGCAGCGGCAAGGTCTGGGTCACGTATTTGATCGCCGCGTCGTTGCAGACGAAGGCCGCCATAGACAGCACCATGAGCGCCGCCCCGCGCAGGTTGTCGCCGTCACGGGTCCGGGCCGGCGGCTCGGACCGCGGCTTGACGCGGCGGTTCACGGAGAGAAGGGGCGTGCGCATCGGACCTGGCGGGCGGAGAGGCTTTCCCAGCGACTACCCCGCCGCGGGATCGGGGGGAAGGGCGGCGGGCGGCTCGTCCCGCTGGGCGGGATCGTAGTGCGATCACCGGAGCGTGGCGCCGGTGGCTCCGGGGTTTTGGGCATTTGGGCCAGAAAGAAGCCCCTTCCGTGGCGACGGACGGAGGTTGCTCGTTCGTGGTTGGCTGAGCGAAGCTAGTCGCGGTCGTGGACCGAGCACCGGCCGGCAGCGCTGCACCCCACCTCAGGCGGCTTCCACTTCCCGCAAGAGCTCCCCAGCCGCGCCGCGCCCGGACGAACCGCCCTCCCCAACGCAAAAGGCCCGGCGTTGCCGCCGGGCCCTCTGTTTGCATCAGCGCGCGATCATTCCTCGGGCGAGGTGATGATCTCTTCCTCGTGCTCGATCGGCGTCACCTCGGCGGCCAGCGCCGCCACGGCTTCGGCCTCGGCGCGGCGCATCTCGATGACCTCGTTGTCGCGGTCCTCGGCGATGCGCTTGATCCGCGCGGTGGCCCCGCCGGTGCCAGCCGGGATCAGCCGGCCGACGATGACGTTCTCTTTCAGCCCGACGAGCTTGTCGCGCTTGCCCTGCACCGCGGCCTCGGTCAGCACCCGGGTCGTTTCCTGGAACGACGCGGCCGAGATGAAGCTGCGGGTCTGCAAGCTCGCCTTGGTGATGCCCAGCAGCACCGGTTCCCCGGTCGCCGGACGGCCGCCGCGCGACTCGATCTTGGCGTTTTCCTCGTCGAACTCGTCGCGGTCCACGTGCTCGCCCTTGAGCAGCGTGGTGTCGCCCGAGTCGAGGATCTCGATCTTCTGCAGCATCTGGCGGACGATCACCTCGATGTGCTTGTCGTTGATCTTCACGCCCTGCAGTCGATAGACGTCCTGCACCTCGTCGATGAGATAGTCGGCCAAGGCCTCGATCCCCATGATCCGCAGGATGTCGTGCGGCGCCGGGTTCCCGTCCATGATGTAGTCACCCTTCTGCACGAAGTCGCCTTCCTGCACCGGGATGTGCTTGCCTTTCGGCACCATGTACTCGACCGGCTCGAGATCCTCGTTCGTGGGCTGCACGATGATCCGGCGCTTGTTCTTGTAGTCCTTGCCGAATTTCACCGTACCGTCGATCTCGGCGATGATCGCGTGGTCCTTGGGACGACGCGCCTCGAAGAGTTCGGCCACCCGCGGCAGACCACCGGTGATGTCCTTGGTCCGCGCGCCTTCGCGCGGAATCCGGGCCACCACGTCGCCGGCCTTGACCTCCTGCCCGTCCTCGATCGAGAGAATCGCGTCCACCGACATCGGATAGCTGATCGGGTTGCCCTGGTCGTTGCGGACCGGCTCGCCGTCCTCGCCCATGATGATGATCTCAGGCTTGAGGTCGTTGCCTTTCGGCGCCGACCGCCAGTCCGTCACGATCTTCTGGGTCATGCCGGTCGCATCGTCGGTCTCATCGCGGACCGAGAGGCCCGAGAGAAGGTCGACGAACCGCGCCACGCCCGCCTGCTCGGCGATGATCGGCAGGGTGTAGGGGTCCCATTCAAACATCTTCTGGCCGCGCGTCACCTTGTCGCCGTCGCGGACCATGAGCTTCGAGCCGTAGAACAGCTTGTGCGTCGCCAGCGCCGTGCCCTGGTCGTTCATGACGTGCAGCTGCATCGAGCGGCTCATCACGATCAGCTCGCCCGAGGCGTTCTCGAGGACCGCCTCGTTCTCGAACTTCACCGTGCCGTCCTGGTTGGCCGCGATGAACGACTGCTGGCCACCCTGGGCGATGCCGCCGATGTGGAAGGTCCGCATCGTCAGCTGGGTGCCCGGCTCACCGATCGACTGCGCGGCGATGATGCCCACCGCCTCGCCGATGTTGACCAGCGTGCCGCGGGCGAGGTCGCGCCCGTAGCACAGCGCGCAGACGCCGTCCTCGGCCTCGCAGGTCAGCGCCGAGCGGATGCGCACGGTCTGCACGCCCGCCGCCTCGATGGCGTCGGCCTTGCGTTCGTCGATCAGCTCGTTGTGGCGCACCAGCACCTCGCCCGAACCGGGGACGAGCACGTCCTCGGCCGCGACGCGGCCCAGCACCCGCTCGGAGAGCGGCGCGATGACCTCGCCGTCGTTGACCGCTGCCGAGGCAGTGATCGCCCGGTCGGTGCCGCAGTCATGCTCACGGATGATGCAGTCCTGCGCCACGTCCACCAGACGCCGGGTCAGGTAACCCGAGTTCGCCGTCTTGAGCGCGGTGTCCGACAGACCCTTGCGGGCACCGTGGGTCGAGTTGAAGTACTCGAGCACGGTCAGGCCTTCCTTGAAGTTCGAGATGATCGGCGTCTCGATGATCTCGCCCGACGGCTTGGCCATCAGGCCGCGCATCCCGCCAAGCTGCTTCATCTGGCTGACCGAACCCCGGGCGCCCGAGTGGGCCATCATGTAGACCGAGTTCGGCTCGGCCTCGGCCCCGTTCTCGTCGCGCTTGCTCGACGAGATGGTGGCCATCATGGCTTCGGTCACGCGGTCGTTGCACTTCGACCAGGCATCCACGACCTTGTTGTACTTCTCGCCCTGGGTGATGAGGCCGTCGAGGTACTGCTGCTCGAACTCCTTCACCTGGTCCTGGACTTCCTCGACGATGATCCACTTGTTGTCCGGCACCACCATGTCGTCCTTGCCGAACGAGATGCCGGCGCGGAACGCCTCGCGGAAGCCCATGCCCATGATCTGGTCGCAGAAGATCACCGATTCCTTCTGGCCGCAGTAGCGGTAGACGGTGTCGATGACGTTCTGGACGTCCTTCTTGCGCAGCAGGCGGTTGACCAGCTCGAACGGCGCCTTGGCGTTCTTGGGCAGGAGCGCCCCGAGCCGCAGGCGGCCCGGCGTCGTCTCGACCCGGCGGATGACCTCGTTGCCGTCCTCGTCGATCTGCGGGATGCGGGCGGTGATCTTGGCGTGCAGGTGCACCTCGCCGGCGGCGAGCGCGTGCTCGACCTCATCGACCGAGCCGAAGGCCATGCCTTCGCCCTTCATCCCCTCGCGCATCATGGTGGTGTAGTAGAGACCCAGCACCATGTCCTGCGACGGCACGATGATCGGCGCGCCGTTGGCGGGCGACAGCACGTTGTTCGTGGACATCATCAGGACGCGCGCTTCCAGCTGCGCCTCGAGGCTCAGGGGCACGTGCACGGCCATCTGGTCGCCGTCGAAGTCGGCGTTGAAGGCCGAGCAGACCAGCGGGTGAAGCTGGATCGCCTTGCCTTCGATCAGGATCGGCTCGAACGCCTGGATGCCCAGGCGGTGCAGCGTCGGCGCGCGGTTCAGCAGAACCGGGTGCTCGCGGATCACCTCGTCCAGAATGTCCCAGACCTCGGGACGCTCCTTCTCGACCAGCTTCTTGGCCTGCTTGACGGTGGACGAATAGCCCTTGGCCTCGAGCCGCGAGTAGATGAACGGCTTGAACAGCTCGAGCGCCATCTTCTTGGGCAGCCCGCACTGGTGCAGCTTGAGCTCCGGGCCCGTCACGATGACCGAGCGGCCCGAAAAGTCCACCCGCTTGCCGAGCAGGTTCTGGCGGAACCGGCCCTGCTTGCCCTTGAGCATGTCCGACAGCGACTTGAGCGGGCGCTTGTTGTTGCCGGTGATGACGCGGCCGCGACGGCCGTTGTCGAACAGCGCGTCGACCGATTCCTGCAGCATCCGCTTTTCGTTGCGCACGATGATGTCGGGCGCGCGCAGCTCGATCAGCCGCTTGAGGCGGTTGTTGCGGTTGATGACCCGGCGGTAGAGGTCGTTCAGGTCCGAGGTGGCGAAGCGGCCGCCGTCCAGCGGGACCAGCGGGCGCAGTTCCGGCGGGATGACCGGGATCACGGTCAGCACCATCCACTCGGGCCGGTTGCCCGACTCGAGGAACGATTCGACGATCTTCAGCCGCTTGATGATCTTCTTCGGCTTCAGCTCGCCGGTCGCCTCCTTCAGCTCCTCGCGCAGCTGGTCGGCGGTCGCCTGCAGGTCGATGGCGGCCAGCATCTCGCGGATCGCCTCGGCGCCGATGTTGGCGGTGAAGGCGTCCACGCCGAACTGGTCCTGCGCGTCCATGAACTCTTCCTCGGTCAGCAGCTGACCGTAGGTGAGGTCCGTCAGACCCGGCTCGATGACGACGTAGTTTTCAAAGTAGAGGATGCGCTCGAGGTCGCGCAGCGTCATGTCCAGCATCAGGCCGATGCGCGACGGCAGCGACTTGAGGAACCAGATGTGGGCGACCGGGGCGGCCAGCTCGATATGGCCCATGCGCTCGCGCCGGACCTTCTGCAGCGTCACCTCGACGCCGCATTTCTCGCAGGTCAGGCCGCGATACTTCATGCGCTTGTACTTGCCGCACAGGCACTCGTAGTCCTTGATCGGGCCGAAGATGCGCGCGCAGAACAACCCGTCACGCTCGGGCTTGAACGTGCGGTAGTTGATCGTCTCGGGCTTCTTCACCTCGCCGAAGGACCAGGCGAGGATTTCCTCGGGGCTGGCCAGCGAGATCTTGATCTCGTCGAACTGGCGCGGCGCCGGGACGGGATTGAACGGATTGGTGGAAAGTTCCTGGTTCATGTCGGATTCCTCGTGGGGACGCTGCGGGGAGGATGAGGCGGTGCGTGGGGACCACGCACCCTACGGGGCGGTAGGGTGCGTGCCGGCAGGCACCGTCACTCATCCTCCTCCGCGTCCAGCAGCTCCATGTTGAGGCCCAGACCCCGGACCTCCTTGACCAGCACGTTGAACGATTCCGGCACGCCGGCCTCGAAGTTGTCCTCGCCCTTGACGATCGACTCGTAGACCTTGGTGCGGCCGGCGACGTCGTCCGACTTGACCGTGAGCATCTCCTGCAGAGTGTAGGCGGCGCCGTAGGCTTCCAGCGCCCAGACCTCCATCTCACCCAGACGCTGACCGCCGAACTGTGCCTTGCCGCCCAGCGGCTGCTGGGTGACGAGGCTGTAGGGCCCGGTCGAACGCGCGTGCATCTTGTCGTCGACAAGGTGGTGCAGCTTCAGGATGTACTTCACCCCCACCGTCACCGGGCGGGTGAACTGCTCGCCGGTGCGGCCGTCGAAGACGATCGACTGGCCCGAGGCATCGAAGCCCGCCCGCGTCAGCGCGTCGTTCACGTCCGCCTCCTTGGCGCCGTCGAAGACCGGCGTGGCGATCGGAACCCCGCCGCGCACCGCCTCGGCGTGCTCGACCAGGTCCTCGTCGGTCATGTCACCGAACTCGGACGCGAAGGTCTCGTCGCCATAGCCGATCCGCATGGCTTCCCGGACCGGGGTCAGGTCGCCCTTGTCGCGGAACTCCTGCAGCGCCTCGTCGATGCGGATGCCGAGGCCGCGCGCGGCCCAGCCCATGTGCGTCTCGAGGATCTGGCCGACGTTCATCCGCGACGGCACGCCGAGCGGGTTCAGCACCAGGTCGACCGGGGTCCCGTCGGCGAGGAAGGGCATGTCCTCCATCGGAACGACCTTGGACACGACGCCCTTGTTGCCGTGACGACCGGCCATCTTGTCCCCGGCCTGAAGCTTGCGCTTCACCGCCACGAACACCTTGACCATCTTCATCACGCCGGGGGGCAGGTCGTCGCCCTGACGGACCTTCTCGACCTTGTCGTCGAACCGGGCCTCGAGCGCCTTCTTCTGGACGTTGAACTGGTCCTGCAGCGCCTCGACCTCGCGGGCCGCGGCCTCGTCGGCCAGCGCGAGCTGGAACCACTGGCCCCGCGACAAGCTGCCCAGCAGATCGTCGTCGATCACGCTGTTGGCCTTGACGCCCTTCGGCCCCTTGACCGCGGTCTGACCCGAGATCAGCGACTTGAGGCGGGCGTAGATGTTGCGCTCGAGGATCGCCTGCTCGTCGTCGCGGTCGCGCGACAGGCGTTCGATCTCTTCACGCTCGATCTGGATCGCGCGCTCGTCCTTGTCGACGCCGTGCCGGTTGAACACCCGCACCTCGACGATCGTGCCATAGGCGCCCGGCGGCAGCCGCAGCGAGGTGTCGCGCACGTCGCTCGCCTTTTCGCCGAAGATGGCGCGCAGCAGCTTTTCCTCGGGCGTCATCGGGCTTTCGCCCTTGGGGGTGATCTTGCCCACAAGGATGTCGCCCGGGCCGACCTCGGCGCCGATGTAGACGATGCCCGCCTCGTCGAGGTTGCGCAGCGCCTCTTCACCCACGTTCGGGATGTCGCGGGTGATTTCTTCCGGCCCCAGCTTGGTGTCGCGGGCCGCCACTTCGTATTCGTCAATGTGGATCGAGGTGAACACGTCGTCGCGGTGGATCCGCTCCGAGATCAGGATCGAGTCCTCGTAGTTGTAGCCGTTCCACGGCATGAACGCGACGACCACGTTCCGGCCGATGGCCAGCTCGCCCTGGTCGGTCGAGGGACCGTCGGCGATGACCTGGCCCTTCTGGACCTTGTCACCGACCTTGATCAGCGGCCGCTGGTTGATGGTCGAGGACTGGTTCGAGCGCTTGAACTTGCGCAGCCGATAGATGTCCACGCCCGCGTCGCCGGCGCCGAGATCCTCGGTCGCGCGGACGACGATGCGGCTCGCGTCCACCTGGTCGATCACGCCCCCGCGGCGGGCCATGATGGCCGCACCCGAGTCGCGCGCGACCGTGGCTTCCATCCCGGTGCCGACGAACGGCGCCTCGGCCCGCAGCAGCGGGACCGCCTGACGCTGCATGTTCGACCCCATCAGCGCGCGGTTGGCGTCATCGTTCTCGAGGAACGGGATCAGCGCCGCGGCGACCGAGACGAGTTGCTTCGGCGACACGTCGATCATGTCGATCGCATCGACCGGGTTCAGGGTGAAGTCACCCGCCTGCCGGGTCGAGATCAGCTCCTGGGTGAAGCGGCCCTCGTCGTCCAGCTCGGCGTTCGCCTGGGCGATGGTGTGGCGCATCTCCTCGGTGGCCGAGATGTACTGCACCTCGTCGGTCACCTTGCCGTCGATCACCTTGCGGTAGGGGGTCTCGATGAAGCCGTACTTGTTCACCCGCGCATAGGTGGCGAGCGAGTTGATCAGGCCGATGTTCTGGCCTTCCGGCGTCTCGATCGGGCACATCCGGCCGTAGTGGGTGGGGTGCACGTCGCGGACCTCGAAGCCGGCGCGCTCACGGGTCAGACCGCCCGGCCCGAGCGCCGAGAGGCGGCGCTTGTGCGTCACTTCCGACAGCGGGTTGGTCTGGTCCATGAACTGGCTGAGCTGCGACGAGCCGAAGAACTCGCGCACCGCGGCGGCCGCGGGCTTGGCGTTGATCAGGTCCTGCGGCATCACGGTGTCGATCTCGACGCCCGACATCCGCTCGCGGATCGCCCGCTCCATCCGCAGCAGGCCGATGCGGTACTGGTTCTCCATCAGCTCGCCGACCGAGCGCACCCGGCGGTTGCCGAGGTGGTCGATGTCGTCGATCTCGCCCTTGCCGTCGCGCAGTTCCACCAGCCCGCGGACGCAGGCGATGATGTCCTCGTGGCGCAGGGTGCGCTGGGTGTCCGGCGCATCGAGGTCGAGGCGCATGTTCATCTTGACCCGGCCCACGGCGGACAGGTCATAGCGCTCGCTGTCGAAGAACAGCGAGTTGAACAGCACGCTGGCCGCCTCGACGGTCGGCGGCTCGCCCGGGCGCATGACCCGGTAGATGTCCATGAGCGCGCCGTCGCGGTTCATGTTCTTGTCGGCCGCCATGGTGTTGCGGATGTAGGGGCCGACGTTGACGTGGTCGATGTCCAGCACCGGAATGTCGGTGATGTTGTTGTCGAGCAGCGTCTTGAGCGTCCCGCCGGTCAGCTCGGTGCCGTCCTTGGAATACTCCGCGGTGATCTCGTCGCCGGCTTCGG
Source organism: Paracoccus panacisoli (assembly GCF_042435015.1). Lineage (NCBI taxonomy): Bacteria > Pseudomonadati > Pseudomonadota > Alphaproteobacteria > Rhodobacterales > Paracoccaceae > Paracoccus > Paracoccus panacisoli. The sequence continues at coordinate 13,781 of NZ_JBHMQU010000019.1, forward strand.
CGTAGATCAGGCCGGTCTCTTCGTTGATGATGTCATGGGCGACGTAGCGGCCCACGATCCGCTCGAACGGGACGAGCAGGTTAGTGACCTCGCCCGACTCCAGCAGCTTCTTGACCAGCCGCGGGGTGACCTTGTCGCCGGCCTTGGTGATGACCTCGCCGGTGTCGGCGTTGACCAGGTCATAGCTCGGCCGGGTGCCGCGCACGCGCTCGGGGAAGAACCGCGTGACCCAGGCGCCAGCCTCGCCCTTCTTGCCCTTCTTGAGCTTGTAGGTGACCGTCTCGTAGAACGACGACATGATCGCGTCCTGGTCCATGCCGAGCGCATAGAGCAGCGTCGTCACCGGCAGCTTGCGGCGCCGGTCGATGCGCGCGAACACGAGGTCCTTGGCGTCGAACTCGAAGTCGAGCCACGAGCCGCGATAGGGGATGATCCGGCACGCGAACAGCAGCTTGCCCGAGGAATGGGTCTTGCCGCGGTCGTGGTCGAAGAACACGCCCGGCGAGCGGTGCATCTGGCTGACGACGACCCGCTCGGTCCCGTTCACGATGAACGTGCCGTTCTGCGTCATCAGGGGCATGTCGCCCATGTAGACGTCCTGCTCCTTGATGTCCTTGACGGCGCGGGTGCCCGAGTTCTCGTCGACATCGAACACGATCAGGCGCAGCGTCACCTTGAGCGGCGCGGCATAGGTCATGTCGCGCTGCTGGCACTCGTCGACGTCGTATTTCGGCTTCTCGAGCTCGTATTTCACGAACTCGAGCGTCGCGGTCTCGTTGAAATCCTTGATCGGGAACACCGACTGGAACACCCCCTGGATGCCCTCGCCGTCGTTGTGGCCGGTGCCTTCGCCCGAGTTGAGGAACAGGTCGTAGGACGCCTTCTGAACCTCGATGAGGTTCGGCATCTCAAGAACTTCGCGAATGTTGCCGTAATAGCGCCGGATGCGCTTCTGACCGACGTAAGCTTGCGCCATGAGGTCCAAATGCCTTTCGTCATCGCGCGCGGGGGATCGTCGGGGCCCGATCCGCGGCGCGCTTGCGAACATCAGGGGGTGCGGCTCAATTCGTGCCGGGCGTCCCACCGCCCCGCTCCCGAACCGCGAACTCGCCCTGAGGGAAACTCGACGCCCCTAGATGGGCACTGATCGAGCGTCCTTCAAGACGGGTTCGGCAGGGACCGGGAAAACCCGGACCCTGCCTGCGAAAAGCGCAATCCCGTGGGGGATTACTTCAGCTCGACCTTGGCGCCAGCCGCTTCGAGCTTCTTCTTCATTTCTTCGGCGTCGGCTTTCGAGGCACCCTCTTTCACCTTGCCACCGGCTTCGACCAGGTCCTTGGCCTCTTTCAGGCCCAGACCGGTGATGCCGCGCACTTCCTTGATCACGTTGATCTTGTTGGCGCCGGCGTCGGTCAGGACGACGTCGAATTCGGTCTTCTCTTCCTCGGCGGGGGCGGCAGCGCCCGCGGCCGGACCGGCCATCATGACGGCGCCACCGGCGGCCGGCTCGATGCCGTATTCGTCCTTCAGGATGGTCTTCAGTTCCTGCGCTTCCAGCAGGGTCAGACCAACGATTTGTTCGGCGAGTTGCTTCAGATCAGCCATTGTTCCGTTCTTTCCAGATGTTGTTCCAACGTCGCGGCATCATGCCGCCCGACGGGACGGGATTGCCTCAGGCAGCCTCACGCTCTTCGAGCGTGGTGAGGATGCCCGCGATGTTGCTGGCAGGTGCGCCGATCGCGCCCGCGATGTTCGAAGCAGGGGCGCCGATGGCGGCCACGATCGAAGCGATGAGCTCCTCGCGCGACGGCATCTGGGCCACGGCTTTCACACCGGCCGGGTCAAGGGCCGCGCCGCCCATCGCCCCGCCAAGGATCACGAACTTGTCGTTCGACTTGGCATAGGCGTCCGCAACCTTGGCCGCAGCCACGGGGTCGTCGGAGAAAGCGAGCACGGTCATGCCCGTCAGGTAGTCGGCGATCGAAGCCGCCGGCTTCCCTTCCAGGGCGATCTTGGCGAGCCTGTTCTTGGCAACGCGGACAGCACCCCCCGCCTCGCGCATCTGCGCGCGCAGGGTCTGCATTTCGGCAACCGTCATCCCCTCGTAGCGGGCAACCACCACGACGCCAGAGCTTTCAAAGATCTGGCCGAGTTCCTCGACCACCTGTTCTTTTTGGGCTCTATCCACGGTTCACTCCACATTGGGGGTTTCCCCCCGGCTCTCTTGTCCATGCCGCCAACCGGCGGCACGGGCGGGTCCGCGCACGATGGACCCGAGATCGCCCGAAAGGTGGAACCTCACGGAATAACTCGAACTTCCATCTCGGGAAGGACTTAGCGGCGCCAGGCGCCCGCCCTCCGTCTCGGACAGACACCCCGAATCGCTGATCCGGGGTGAAGCCGGCCTGATACTAAGACCAGGGCCGGATGGCAAGGGCGGCCGGACCGGACGCAGGGTCGCGCCCGGCACCGGCCGCCTGGTCTGGGCTCAGGCCTGGGTGGCCGAGGTCAGGTCCAGCGACACGCCCGGACCCATGGTCGAGCTGATCGAGACCTTCTTGAGATAGGTGCCCTTGGCCCCCGACGGCTTGGCGCGGTTCACGGCCTCGACGAAGGCGCGGATGTTCTGCGCCAGCTTCTCGGGCTCGAACGAGGCCTTGCCGACGCCGGCGTGCACGACGCCCGCCTTCTCGGCCTTGAACTGGACCTCACCGCCCTTGGCGGCCTCGACGGCCGTCTTGACGTCCATGGTCACGGTGCCGACCTTGGGGTTCGGCATCAGGTTGCGCGGCCCGAGGATCTTCCCCAGCCGGCCGACCAGCGGCATCATGTCCGGGGTGGCGATGACCCGGTCGAAGTCCAGGTTGCCGCCCTGGATGCTTTCCACCAGATCCTCGGCGCCCACGACTTCGGCGCCGGCGGCCTTGGCCTCGTCAGCCTTCGGACCACGGGCGAACACGGCGACGCGGACGTCCTTGCCGGTGCCGTTGGGCAGCTGGACCACGCCGCGGACCATCTGGTCAGCGTGGCGCGGGTCGACGCCCAGGTTCATCGCGATCTCGACCGTCTCGTCGAACTTGGCGGTGGCGTTGGCCTTGACCAGCGCGATCGCCTCTTCGACGGGCAGGTAGGTCTTGCCCTCGAAGGCGGCGCGGGCGGCGGCTTTCTTCTTTGCGATCTTGGCCATCTGGATCAGCCCTTCACTTCGATGCCGATGGAGCGGGCCGAGCCGAGGACGATCTGCATCGCGGCCTCGATGTCGTTGGCCGACAGGTCCTTCATCTTGGCTTCGGCGATCTCGCGGACCTGCTTGGCGGTCACGGTGCCGGCGGTCGCACGGCCGGGCTTTTCCGAGCCCTTGGCGCGGCTGCGCTTGCCGACCGGCTTCAGCCCCGCGGCCTTCTTGAGCAGGAACGACGCCGGCGGCGTCTTGGTCTCGAAGGTGAACGACTTGTCCGCGTAGTAGGTGATGACTACCGGCGTCGGGGCGCCCGGCTCCATCTCCTGCGTGCGGGCGTTGAACGCCTTGCAGAATTCCATGATGTTGATCCCGCGCTGACCCAGCGCCGGACCGACGGGCGGGGAGGGGTTCGCCTGACCCGCCTTGATTTGCAGCTTGAGGCTGCCGACGACTTTCTTGGCCATCTGGCCTTCTCCTTTTCATCACGCCCCGCGAGGGGCCGATATAGCGGTGCGGCTCACGCCTCCCGCCGTCACATCACGCGGTCTTGGCGACCTGCGTGAATTCCAGCTCGACCGGCGTCGGCCGGCCGAAGATCGAGACGGTAACCTTGATGCGGCTCGACACGTCGTCGACCTCTTCGACCATGCCCGAGAAGCCCTCGAACGGGCCGTCGGTCACGTTGACCTTCTCGCCGACCTCGAAGCGGATCAGGTTGCGCGGCGCCACCTCGGCCCCGCCCTGCCCGCTGCGGCTCAGCATCGCGTTCACCTCGTCGTCGCGCATCGGCATCGGCTTGCCCTGCGCGCCGAGGAACCCGGTGACGCGGTTGATCGAGTTCACCAGGTGATAGGTCTTGTCCGAGAGATCCATGTGGACGAGCACGTAGCCCGGCATGAAGCGCCGCTCGGACGTCACCTTCTTGCCGCGGCGGATCTCGATCACGTCCTCGGTCGGGACCACGACCTCGTCGATTTCATCCTCGAGGCCCTTTTCGGCCACCGCCTGCCGGATCGCCTCGGCGACCTTCTTTTCAAAGTTCGACAGGACGCTGACCGAATACCACCGCTTTGCCATCGCCTGAGACGTCCCCTGCTGTTCTGATTCGCGCCACCCACGTGCGGCGCATGGCCCGAAAACTCAAACGGCGCGCATACCGAATCGATGCACGCCGATCTGCCGGGCAAGGTCGGGCGGACATATCGCCGCCCCGCCCGGATTGCAAGCCGCCACGCGCCGGGCATGGACGCCCGGCGGACGCGCGATCAGCTGACCGCCTGCAGCACCATCGTCAGGCCGCCGCGGATCAGCAGGTCCACGACGAAGAAGAACAGGCTGAACACCGTCGCCATGATGAACACCATGATCGTGGTGGTCGTCACCTCGCGGCGGTTCGGCCAGATGATCTTGGCCGCCTCGGCGCGCACCTGGCTGATGAACTGGGTCGGGCTGGCCATCTCGGCTCCTTCGGGCTGCAGCGGTGCAGATAGGCCCCCGGCCCCGCAAAGGCAAGGCCGGAGGGCGAGGGGCTGGGAGCGGGGCGTTTGGGTTTGGCCGTTATGCGTGGGGGACGATGCGGCGATGCCGGCCACCCCTTTCGTCCACTTGCTGTGGCTACCGGGCCAGCTCTGGGGCCTGGCTCGTCTCGGCACCGGAAGGAATCGTCAGCACCGCGCCTCTCGCAAACCCCTCCGCTTCCAACCCAAACCGGCTCACACCGGCGCCAGCACCCCGGCGAGCGCGTCGGCCAGCGACGTCCCCTCGAGTCGCGCGGCGGTCGCGTCGCGTACCGCGATCAGCACCGGCCGGATCTCGCACGTCTCGATCGACCGGCAGTCGGGACAGGGCCGGAAGGCCGTCTGGCTGGCGCAGGGGGCGAGCGCGAGCGGTCCGTCGATCGCCCGCAGCACCTCGGCAAAGCTGATCTCGGCCGCCGGCTTGGCGAGCACGTAGCCGCCCGACGGGCCGCGCTTGCCGACCACCAGCGCCCGCGCCTTGAGCTGCGCCATGATCTGTTCGAGGAACTTGCGCGGAATCGCCTCGGCCTGGGCGATCTCGGCGGCCGTGGTGCTGCCGGTCTGGCGCGCCAGATACAGCATCGCGTGCAGGGCATGGCGGGACCGCTGGGAAAGCATCCCTAGGCTGTAGGCCCCTCGCCTCTTCCGTGCAAGGCGCTGAGCGGGCAAGCCGCCGCCGCGGGCCAGTTGTGCCGGCGGTCGCGCCTGCCGAAGCCTGTCGACCAGCGCGCGGGGAGGAGCCGTCGCGCTGGTCCTCGGCCCTTGTCTTAAGTAGCCCAACGTTGATCGTGAACGTGCCGCGTCCGGTTGCGGGGCGCGAGACGAATTCGGTCGTGGGGCGCGAGACGATCTCTGTCGCCTCAGGCCCGCACCGCTCGCCCTCTTTCTGCTCCATCGCGGGGCGTTAGTCCGCCACCATCTCCGCAGTCTAGTTCAACGGCTTTGGACGGGATTTGCCGAGCGGCTGGGGTAGGCGCTGCCAGGTGGAGGGCATCGGCAGGGGTGACCGCCCCTGGCTTCCCTGTCGCCGGGGGCAACTGCCGCGGACAAGGAACCCGGTTGCTTCGTCAGGCTAGCTGTGCGCGTCCCGGTGTTCCGTGCGCCGTCCACTGGACGTAACACCCGGCGGTTGCTTCCCGGAAGCACAAGGAACGGCGCGACCGAAGGCGCGAACCGCTGCCAGTATTGCGTCGTGGCGCACGGGGCCATCCTGCGGATCCGGGCCAAGGACCCGCTGATCGCCGATCAGCTGGCGATCAACTGGCGCAAGGCGAACCTGTCCGACCGGCACTGGGCGCTCTCGCGCGCCGATCCCGGCGAACTCAGACTAACCGTCAGCCCACCTCCGCCCCGCTCGCCACGTCCCCCGTGGCGGCCCCGGTTCGGCCCGTCCCCCGCCTGACCCGCCGGGCCGAGGCCCCGATCATCTCGACCCCGTCGAGCGCCGCGAGGCGGGCGAGGTCTTCGGCATGGGCCGCCGCCACCCGCGCCACGTCTGCGGGCGGCGCGAATTGCGGCGGCGTGGCTCCACGGCGGCGCGGGAACTGCGCCTTGGCGGCACGCGCCACGGCAGCAAGGTCGCCGTCGGGGTCGCTCTCGTGGCGGCGGCGGATCTCGTCCCAGGCCTCCTGCGAGAGGCCGACGATGGCGCGCCGCGGGTTGGGCGCATGCGCCGCCAGCGCCTCGGGCAGCATCGCGCGCAGCACCTCGGGCCGGGCGCGCGGATAGTCCTCGTGGCGCCACACGACCAGCCGCGCCACGCCGCGCACCGACAGCAGCCGCTCGGCGAGGCCAGACCACGACAGCGCCGCCGGGTCGAAGCCGCCGATGTAGTCCGCGAACTCGGTCTCGTGCCCCCCGACCACCTGCATCGAAAAGGCCGAGCCGAGAAACGACAGCGGATCGCGCACCGCGAGGCAGACCACCGCCGGCCGCCGCCGCGCGATGTTGCAGAGGCGGTCCATCCGCCGCTCGGCCTCGGGGTAGATCAGCCCGCCCTCTCCCATCAGCGCCCCCCGCCGCAGCGAACCGAGGGCGTTCTCCTCGGACAGCAGCAGCGACGGCCAGACCTCGGCGGCGCGGTCCACCCAGCGCCGCCACGGGCCCCGCCGCCGCGCGGCCTTCGGGCCGTTGTCCAGCGACAGGTCAAGCCGGCCCGATCCCCGCCGCAAGGTGACGGGGTCGAGATACAGGATGCCCTCGCGGACCATCGCCCCGGTCAGGGCACGCAGCGTCTGTTGCAGGTGGGTGCTGGCCGTCTTGTGCGCGCCGATGTGGAGGGTGAGGGCCATGCGGCGCACTCCTCTGGGCGGCTGCCCTTCCGGCGGTTGGCCCCCCGGGCGGTGGGCCTTCTAGCGGCTGGCAGGGGTTGGGGGACTCGAACCCACGACCCTCGGTTTTGGAGACCGATGCTCTACCAACTGAGCTAAACCCCTAGGCCGGGCCTCCGATTACGGCATGACCGCCCGCAGCGCAAGGGCCGAGCGACGACCACGACGACTCGGCCTGCCCGACCCCTCCGCTGCCGCGCGACGTTCGTTAGCGCCGGAAGCGGATGTTGCACTTCTTGCGGGCGTTGGCCTGCTCGATCGCCTGCATCTCGCCCTTGAGACGCGCCACCTCGGCCGCGCCGGCGCCGTCGCCCTTGATCATGAACAGCGCCGGCCAGAACAGCACCGTGGCCACCCCTACGGCCACCGCACCGTCATTGGCCTTCTTGTCTTGCGCAGCACTCGCCTGCGCCGCCCGGTTGGCGACCGTCTGCGCCTCTTCGGCGAGCTGCGGACAGGAGAGATTCGCATACATCCCGGGCGAGACGTAGCTGGCACCGATCTGGTCGGACTTGTCGGCACAGGCGGCGAGCGCCGCGCAACAGGCCATCACGCCTGCGGCGCGGGGAAGACGAGAAAACACCGGACATACTCCCTGATTGATCCGCCGCCGGTTATGGCAACGAACCATGAACATCTGCTTAACTCGCCCTAGGCTCAGCGCGGAAGTTCCAGAGGGTTTTACCGACCGCCGCTCAGGTCGCCGCCGCAGCCATCGGCGCCCCGTCGGTCGCGGCCGCCTCGTCGCCCTCGACATCCGCCGCGAGGAACCCGCCCGACTGCCGCGCCCACAGCCGCGCATACAGCCCGCCCTGTGCCAGCAGTTCGGCGTGCGTCCCCTGCTCGACGATCCGCCCGGCATCCAAGACCACCAGCCGGTCCATCGCCGCGATGGTCGAGAGCCGGTGGGCGATGGCGATCACCGTCTTGCCGGCCATCAGCCGCTCGAGCTGGGTCTGGATCGCGGCCTCGACCTCGCTGTCGAGCGCGCTCGTCGCCTCGTCCAGCACCAGAATCGGCGCGTTCTTCAGCGCCACCCGGGCGATGGCGATGCGCTGGCGCTGGCCGCCCGAGAGCTTCACGCCGCGCTCGCCGACATGGGCGTCGAACCCCCGCCGCCCCTCGCTGTCGGCAAGGCCGGGGATGAACCCCAGCGCCTCGGCCGAGCCGGCGGCGGCGGCGATCTCGGCCTTGGTCGCCTCGGGGCGGCCATAGGCGATGTTGTCGCCGACCGAGCGGTGCAGCAGGCTCGAATCCTGCGTCACCACCCCGATCGCCGCCCGCAGGCTGTCCTGCGTCACCTGCGAGACGTCCTGCCCGTCGATCAGGATGCGCCCCGATTCGACGTCGTGGAACCGCAGCAGAAGGTTCACCAGCGTGGACTTGCCCGCGCCCGAGCGCCCGACCAGCCCGATCCGCTCGCCCGGCCGGATGTCGAGCGTCAACCGGTCGAGCACCGCCATCGGCCGCGCCGCCGGATCGGCGTCGTAGCGGAAGGTGACGTCCTCAAACCGCACCGCCCCCGCGGTGACCGCCAAAGGCCGCGCGCCGGGCGCGTCGGTGATGATCCGCGGCAGGGCGAGGCTGCCGATCCCGTCGCGGACCGTGCCGACGTTCTCGAAGAGGGCCGCGAACTCCCAGATGATCCAGTGGCTCATGTTGTTGAGCCGCATCGCCAGCGGCACCGCCACGGCCACCGCGCCGATGGCCACGTCACCGCGGCTCCACAGCCAAAGGCTCAGCCCGGTGACCGAGCCGACGAGCGCGGCGTTGAGCAGGTTCAGCGTGATGTCCTGCGCCGCCGCGATCCGCATCTGCCGGTGCACGGTGCCGAGGAACTGGTCCATCGACTGCCGGGCGTGCGCCTCCTCGCGCGCGGCGTGGCTGAACAGCTTGACGGTGGCGATGTTGGTATAGGCGTCGACGATGCGCCCGGTCATCCCGGCCCGCGCCCCGGCCTGCGCCTCGGCCGCCCGCCCGAGCCGCGGGATCACCAGCCTGAGCAGCGTCGCGTAGCCCAGCGCCCAGGCGACGAACGGCAGCGCCAGCCGCCAGTCCTGCTGTGCGGCGACCACGAGCGCGCCGGTGAAATAGACGAGCACGTAGACGGCGACGTCCATCACCTTCATCGCCACCTCGCGCACGGCGAGCGCGGTCTGCATCAGCCGCGTGGCGATCCGCCCGGCGAACTCGGCCTGAAAGAACCCGACCGACTGGCGCAGCAGATAGCGGTGCGCCTGCCAGCGGATGCGCTGGGGAAAGTTGCCGAGCAGCGTCTGGTGCATCAGCAGCGCAGAGAAGATGTTCAGCGCCGGCAGGATCACCAGCAGCAGCACCGCCATGCGCATGAGCCGCGGCCCCTCGGCGGCCCAGAAGGCGTCGCGGCCTGTCTCGGACAGCCGGTTCACCAGATCGCCGAGATAGCCGAACAGCACCACCTCGCCGGCCGCGATCAGCCCCGAGCCGATCGCCAGCAGCACCAGCCACGGCAGCGCGCCGCGGGAATAATGCAGGACAAAGGCCACGAGGCCCCGCGGCGGCATCTGCGGCGGGTCGTGCGGATAGGGGTCAAGCTGGCGCTCGAACCAGGCAAACATCGCGTCCCCCATGCAGACCGGACCCCGGACGGGTCGCCCCCGGGGCGGCGAAAGTCAAGCCGACCGGGGGACGGGACGGAACGCGCGGCCCGGCCGCGGGTTGGGTGCCCGGACACGCCCCCTGGTGCAGGGGGCACTCAGGGAAAGGACTTCACAATGGCTGCGATCAAGAACCTCAAGGACCTCTATCTCGACGGCGTCAAGGACCTCTACTCGGCCTGCAAGCAGGCGGTGCCGGTCACCGAAGAGCTGGCGGCGGCGGCGAAGAACGCCGACCTGAAGCAGGCGCTCGAGGCGTCGGCCAAGGGCACCCGCGACGGCATGGCGCAGATGGAGAAGCTGGCCAGGTCGCACGGCGAGGACGCCTCGGGCGAGCACTGCAAGGGGATGGAGGGGCTGGTGACCGAGGCCCGCAAGCACGCGCTCGAAGCCGAGTTCGCCGACGACGAGGTGCAAGACGCGGCGATCATCGCGCAGTACCAGCGCCTCGCCCATTACGCGATCACCGGCTACGGCACGCTGAAGGCGTGGGCCAAGCGGCTCGACCTCGCCGAGGATGCGAAGGTGCTGGATGAGTGCACCGCCTCGACCTACGAGGGCGACGAGGACATGACCAAGATCGCGGTCAAGGGCGGGGTCAACAAGGCCGCGCTCTGAGCATCTTTCCATCACGTCGAGGGCGCGCCGGCCAGGCGCGCCCTTTTTCATGGGCGCCGCTGTCGAGGTGATCCGCGCTAACGCCCTTGCCCTTCAAAGGTGCCGCGCCTCGGGGGCGGGGTTGAACCAGTCGTCGGCGGCTCCGTTCATCGTCCGCACCGGGGCCGCGACCAGCGCCTTGACCGGCACATCGTCCAGCGCCGCGACCGAGACCATCGCCACCGCCCCGCCCATCTCGGGGATGGTGCCCGTGGTCCAGAGCCGCGTCCCGCAACGAGCGCAGAAGACGTGATGCAGGTCCATCGGCGCGGCCCCGTCCGCCGCCGCGCGCAGCGGCGTTTCGGCCAGCGCCTCGGCGCCGGACAAGACGTGCAGCCCGGCCGGGTCGGGCAGCGGCATCTCCCAATAGCGCATCTTGCGGCAGAACGAGCAGTTGCAGCGGCTCGTCCCCGCCGACAGGTCGCCATCGGCGGTGAAGCGCACCACGCCGCAGTAGCAACTGCCGTGGTAGGTCGTCACGAGGCGGCCTCGGGCGTGTGGCATACCGCCTCGACATTGTTGCCGTCGGGGTCGAGCACGAAGGCGCCGTAGTAGTTCGGGTGATACTCGGGCCGCAGCCCCGGCGCGCCATTGTCCGTACCCCCGGCGGCCAGCGCGGCGGCGTAAAAGGCATCCACCGTGGCGCGGTCCCGGGCCGCGAAGGCGACGTGGACGCCGGTGGTCGCGGGTTTCCCCGACGAGATCCAGAAATCGGGTGACTCGGGCGTCCCGAAGCCCAGATGGGCGCCGTGGCCGCCGGTCATCTCGGCGGTGACCTCCATCTGCACGGCCGCCCCCAGAGGCGCGAGCGCAGCCTCGTAGAACGCCCGCGACTGGGCGAGGTCGGCGACGGCAAGTCCGAGATGGTCGATCATGCTCTGTCCTTTCGTGAACGGGTCGAACCCCAGACTAGCCCCGGCCTGCTGCCAGATCGTGACAGCAGGCCGTCAGTCGGCCCCCGCCCCGATCCGCGCCAACGCCTCGACGTCGCCCTGCGCCAGCGCGTCGGTGTCCGCGGCGATCCGCTCGACCGGCCAGTCCCACCAGCGCAGCGCCATCAGCCGGGCCACGTCGCCCGGCGGGAACCGCATCCGCAGCACCCGCGCCGGATTGCCCGCGACGACCGCGTAATCCGGCACCGTCCCGCCCACGACCGCGCCCGCGCCCACGATCACCCCGCTGCCGATCCGGGCGCCGGGCAGGATGACCGCCCCGTCGCCCAGCCACACGTCGTGGCCGATCACCGTGTCCGGCAGGCCGGTGATCTGCTCGATATACGCCCCGACCCGCGCAGGTTCGAAGATCGCGAACGGATAGGTCGAGATCCCCGCCATCGGGTGATTGGCGCTCGCCGTGATGATCCGCACCCGGTCGGCGATCTGGCAGAACCGCCCGATCCGCAGCCGCTCGGGCGCGCCCGGATAGGTATAGGGCGCCAGCCGCGCCGCCCAGTCCGCGGGGGATCGAAGCTGCTGGCATAGGTGAAATCGCCCACCTCGATGTTCGGATGGTCGATGGCGCGGGCAAGATGGACGAGCCCCCGGTTCTCGCGCCCGTCCGCGAACCGCATCGGGTAGAGCGCGGCGGCGTCAAGGAACCCGGCCGGGAGCACGACGCTCAGCCCTCGGCCAGCTGCCGGGCGATGGCGGCCATCTCGGCCTCGGGCAGCCGCGGCGGGACCGCGTAACTGCCCGGCCCGTCGGCGAGATAGGCCGCCGAGGTCACGTCATGGACGTCATGCATCGGCACCACGTGGGCATGGGCGTGCGGGACGTGGACGCCGGTGAAGAACAGCGCCACCCGCTCGACCCCGTAGAGCCGCTTCTGCCGCCGCGCGATCTCTTGCGCCACGGTCAGCATCTTGGCGGCCAGCGGCGCGGGCACGTCCTCGAACCAGACGTGGTGGGCGCGCGGGATCACCAGCGTGTGGCCGGGGCGGATCGGATGCAGGTCGAGGAACGCCAGCGTGTCCGCGTCCTTATGGACGATATGGGCGGGCAACTCGCCCGCAGCGATGCGGCAGAACAGGCAGTCGGTCATGGCGCTCCTCCTGCGGGGGAGGATGGGGGGACCCGCCCCGGGTGACAAGGGTGCCGCGCTCCGGCGCCGGCCAAATGCAGCGTTCAGATCCTGCTTTTCAACGTCCTCCGTTCATCGCCGGCCGGCGAGCGAGGCGATGTCTTCGGGAGTCAGTGTCGCCAGCAGCTCGGCCCCTGCCTCACCGGGCAGCATCACCGCCGCGCCGCCCTCGCGCAGTGAGGCGCCGGTCGCGGCGCTGATGCTCGACGAGTGGCCCACCATCACCCGGTTGCCGTTGGTCGGCGGCGTGTTGACCAACCGCACCGAATAGGCGCGGCGCTCGCCTGTCCCCTCGCCCTGCGACAGCAGCCCTAGCAGCATCGGGTCCGGCTCGACCCGGCCGAAGGCCAGCTGGGCCATGTCGACGCAGCGCGCAAAGGGACTGGCGAGCACATCGCCCACCGGCCAACCCTGCGCGGTGAACGCAGCGCCGAGGTTGCGCGCCTGCGCCTGCCCGAGGTCCGACAGCAGCCGCTGCCGATCGCGCGGCCACTCGATCTGGTCGACCCCACTCCACGTGGTGGCGCCGTGACGGACATAAACCACTGCCGCCCCGCGTCGCAGCGCCGCCTGCGCGCGCTGGTCGGGCAGCGCCGCCAGCGCCCGCCCCAGCGGCAGCATCAGCGCAGGAGCGGAGAGGGATGCCGCGATGAGAAAGGCGCGCCGGTGCATGGTGTTCTCCTCCGTCGGTCAGCGTCAACGGCCCCCGCCTGCCGCGTGTCGCACAAGATTTGATCTGTGGGGTGCGAGAAGATGCTTCAAGGGCCGGTGTCTCGGACGAGCGCGCACCACCAGCAAGAAAAGCAAAAGGCCAGCAAGAAAAGCAAAAGGCCGCCCTAGCGGGCGGCCTTCCAAATTCCGGGCAGGTTGACCCTGCCCCGCCTTACGCGAGGATCTTCGAGACCACGCCGGCGCCGACGGTGCGGCCGCCTTCGCGGATGGCG
>NZ_JBHMQU010000020.1:0-4694 GCF_042435015.1 Paracoccus panacisoli
CTCGCCACGCCGGCCGCGCGCGCGGCAGAGCACTGGGGCGCCCGCCCCGGCCCCTGCGCCCGGCCGCCGGGGCGCGCCCCTCGCCCCCGCACGTCGCCGTGAGCCGCGCGCCCCTGCGGCATGGCTGCGCTTTCGGTTGGCGGCGAAATCGCCTATCACCCTTGCGACCAAAGGGATGAGGCGGCGATGTTCTGGGTGATGGCGGCGGCGATGGTGGTGCTGGTGGCTGTGGCGGTGCTGCGCCCCTTCCTGGGCCGCGGTGCCGCCACGGTCGAGCCGCCTGCCGCCTATGACCTCCGCGTCTACCGCGACCAGCTGCGCGAGGTGGACCGCGACGTGTCCCGCAAGGTGCTGTCCGAGGCCGATGCCGAGCGCCTGCGGGTCGAGATCGGGCGCAAGGTGCTCGAGGCCGACCGGGCGCTGGCGCGGCAGACCGCGCCCCGGGGGGTCGCCCCGCGGCCGCTGGCGGCGGCGCTGGTGCTGGTCGCGCTGATCGCGGCCAGCGGCGCGGTCTACTGGACGTTCGGCAGCCCGACGATGCCCGACCTGCCGCTCAAGGCCCGGATCGCGGCCGCCGACGCCCGCATCGCCGCCCGCCCGACGCAGGCCGAGGCCGAGACCGCTGCCGCCGCGGCCCGCCCCGCCACCCCGACGCCGCCGACCCAGGCCGATGCCGACTACGTCAAGCTGGTCGAGCAGCTGCGCACCGCCGTGGCAAGCCGGCCGGGCGACCAGCAGGGCCTTGCCCTGCTAACCGAGCACGAGGCGCGGCTGGGCAATTTCACCGCCGCGCGCGAGGCGCAGGCGGGGCTCATCAAGGCAAAGGGCAGCGACGCCGACGCGCTCGACTACGCCCGCCTCGCCGGGCTGATGATCGAGGCCGCCGGCGGCGCCGTCTCGCGCGAGGCGGAAACGGCCCTCGACGAGGCGCTGAAGCGCGACCCGCAGAACGGGCAGGCGCTCTATCTGCGCGGGCTGATGCTGGCGCAGGTGGACCGGCCCGACCTCGCCTTCCCGATCTGGCGCGACCTGCTCGAAAGCGGGCGCGAGGACGGACCGTGGATGGCGCCGATCCGCCAGCTCATGCCCGACCTGGCGTGGCTCGCCGGGCATCCCGACTACCGGATGCCGGGCGACGCGCCGGCGGGGGCGCCGATGATGCCCGGGCCTGATGCCGCCGCCGTGGCCGCGGCGGGCGACATGACGCCCGAAGAACAGCAGCAGATGATCGCCGGGATGGTCCAGCGCCTCGAGACGCGGCTTTCGGAAGAGGGCGGCACGCCGGAGGAGTGGAGCCGGCTGATCACCTCGCTCGTGCGGCTCGGCAACACCGACCACGCGCGCGAGATCCTGGCCGAGGCCAAAACCCGTTTCGCGTCCCAGACCGAAGCCCTCGCCACCGTCACCGCCGCCGCCGACAGCGTCGGGCTGAAATGATCTGCCCCGACATGACCGCCTTTGCCGCGGCGCTGCCGCGGGCCGGGGCGCTCGCCGGGCTCGACCTCGGGACGAAGACCATCGGGGTGGCGGTGTCGGACGGGCTGCGGCAGGTCGCCTCGCCGCTGACGGTGATCCGGCGGGTGAAGTTCACCCAGGATGCCGCTGCCGTGCTGGCGCTGGCGGCCGAGCGCGGCCTTGCCGGGCTCGTGCTGGGGCTGCCACTGAACATGGACGGCAGCGAGGGGCCGCGCGCCCAGTCCACCCGGGCCTTCGCCCGCAACCTCGAGCGGCTGACGCCGCTGCCGATCGGCTTCTGGGACGAGCGGCTGTCCACCGTCGCGGCCGAGCGCGCGCTGATCGAGGGCGACACCTCGCGCAGGCGCCGCGCCGAGGTGATCGACCAGGTGGCGGCGGGGTATATCCTGCAAGGGGCGCTCGACCGGCTGCGGTATCTCGGATGAGCGTCGCGAGCCCCTGCCGCAACATCTGCACGCTGGACCGCGACCGCCGCCTGTGCCTCGGCTGCGGGCGGACGCTGGACGAGATCGGCCGCTGGTCGCGGATGAGCGAGGCCGAGAAGCAGGCGGTGCTCGACCGCCTCGCCCGCCGGGCGGCGGACTGACGGGACCGAAGGGCGCGCACGGGGGGTGAGTCGGGGCCATGCCCGGACCCTGCCACGGCGCCGGTTAACATCCGCTGAACGCCGGTCTCTTCCGCACGAACCTTCCCATTCTCCCTTGCTAAAATATCCCGCGGGGGTGCGGGGGCGCGAAGCCCCCGCCTGCGGCGCCGCACGTCCCGCGCCGCCCCTTGCCCCCCGGGCGCGGATTTGGCACCTCCGGCGCATGGTCGATCCCGTGTCCCACCCCGTCACCGCCGCCTACGAGGCCCGCGTCGCCGCCGGCGCGCTCAGCGGCGACCCCGCGCAGCGCGCCGTCCTGCCGGTGCTCGACCGGCTGGTGGCGGCGGCGCCCCGCCAGCCGGCGCCGGGCAAGGCGGGCGGGCTGCTCGGCCGGCTGTTCGGGGCGGCGGCCTCGGCCCCGCCGCAGGGGCCGGCGCCGCGCGGGCTGTATCTCTGGGGCGGTGTCGGGCGCGGGAAGTCCATGCTGATGGACCTGGTGATGGAGACCGCCCCCACCGACGCCAAGCGCCGGGTGCATTTCCACGCCTTCATGCAAGAGGTCCACGCCGGCCTCAACGCTGCCCGCGCGCGGGGCGACGCCGATGCGGTGCGGCCCGTGGCGGACGCCATCGCCGACAAGACGCGGCTCTTCTGCTTCGACGAGATGCAGATCACCGACATCGCCGATGCGATGATCGTCGGGCGGCTGTTCCAGGTGCTGTTCGACCGCGGCGTGGTCGTCGTCACGACCTCGAACCGGGTGCCCGAGGACCTCTACAAGCACGGGCTGAACCGGGCGCTGTTCCTGCCCTTCATCGCGCTCATCCGCGAGCGGATGCAGGTGGTGCGCCTCGACAGCGACACCGACCACCGGCAGGACCGGACGCAGGGCGGGCAGGTCTGGTTCTCGCCCGCCGACAGCGTCGCGCGCGAGGCGCTGGATGCGGCATGGGACGCGCTGACCGACGGCGCGGCGCCCGTGCCCTTCGACCTGCCCGTGGGCGGGCGCGCGGTGCCGATCCCGGCCGCCGCGGGCACGGTCGCGCGGGCGGGGTTCTGGGATCTCTGCGGCAAGGCGCTCGGCCCGGCCGACTACCTCGCCCTGGCCGAGCGGTTCGAGGTGCTGATCCTCGACGCCATCCCCCGGCTCGGCTCGCAGAACTACGACGCGGCCAAGCGCTTCGTCACGCTGGTCGATGCGCTTTACGAGGCGCGGGTGCGGCTGATCGCCAGCGCCGCCGATGAGCCCGAACGGCTGTATATCGAAGGCACCGGCAGCTTCGAGTTCGAGCGCACGGCCTCGCGCCTGCGCGAGATGCGCGATGCCGCCTGGGGGCGGAACCGCGCCGCGGACTGAGCCGCGGGCAAGGCCCCTGCCTCGCTCAGGCGTCGTCGCCCGCGGGCTCGCGCTCGCGTTCGCGCAGCGGAAAGACGATCGCCACCCGCGTCCCGCGATCCGAGCTCTCGACGCCCAGCCGGCCGTCGATCTGCTGGACGAAGGCCTCGATCAGCCCGGTGCCGATCCCCGGCTCGCGCGCGGGATCATGGGTGGCGGCAGTGCCGATGCCGTCGTCGGTAACCGACAGCTCGACCCGCTCGGGGTCGAGCCGCCGCAGCACCACCCGGATGGTCCCGCGCCGCCCGGCGGGAAAGGCGTATTTCAGCGCGTTGGTCATCACCTCATTGAGCAGCAGCCCCAGCGGCGCGGCGCGCGCGGTGGGCAGGCACTCGGCGGCGATGTCGCAGCGCACCTCGATCTGCGTCGCATCCGCGACCGAATGGGCGACCGAGTTGACGACCTCGGGCAGGTAGCGCTCGGCGGCGACCTCGGACACGTCCGCGGCGCGGTTGAGCGCCCGGTAGAGCGCCGTCACCGCCGCCAGCCGCGTCACGATTCCCGCCAGCGCCCGCTGGCCGGCGGGCTCGTCCAGCCGCCGCGCCTCCATCCGCACGATCGAGGTGATCATGGCGAGCGTGTTCATTACCCGGTGGTTCAGCTCGGCAAGCAGGTTCTCGGCCTTCTGCCGCGCCTCCTCGCGCTCGCGCTCGATCCTCAGCCGCTCGGTGACGTCGCGGAAGACGAGGGCGAAACAGCCGTCGGGCTTCACCGGCGTGGCGAAGACGTCGAAGTCGCGGCCCATCACCTCGGACCGGCTCTGGAACCGGATCGAGGTGCCACGGGCGACCTGATCGTAGCGCTCGAACCACTCCTGCTCGAGCCCGGGGACCATCTCGCGCGCGGTGCGGCCCTCGGCGCCGACCAGCCCGGTCATCGTCTCGAACAGCGGATTGGTCTCGAGGAAGCGATAGTCGAGCGGCGCGCCGTCCGGCCCGCGCAGCATCTCGCACAGGCAATAACCGTCGTCGATCACCTCGAAGAGCTGGTCGAGATAGGGGCGGGCGAGGGTCACGCGAATCGCTTTTCGAAAAGGCTGACGGGGGTATGCAGGCGCCCGATATAACACGGAAATCCGCGCCGCAACGGACCGATCAGCCGTTCTCGCGCAGCACCCGTCCGGCGAGGTACAGCGAGCCGCAGATCAGCAGCCGCGCGCCGGGATGGGCGGCGGCGAGCGCCCGGAACCCCGCGCTCGCATCCGCGGCGGTGCCGGCCGGCAGCCCGGCGGCGCGG
>NZ_JBHMQU010000020.1:4715-22522 GCF_042435015.1 Paracoccus panacisoli
CGCGGCGGTGCCGGCCGGCAGTCCGGCGGTGCGGGCGGCGGCGGCGGTCGTCTGGGCCGGCAGGGTGTTGGCCTCGCCCGGAATGGCCACAGCGGTCAGGCTTTCGGCCACGCCGGCCAGCGGCGCCATGTAGCCCGCGACGTCCTTGGTGTTCAGCATCCCGCAGATCAGATGCGTGGGCCGCGGCGGCATCGCCGCCAGCGTCGCGGCCACCGCCGCCCCGCCCGCCGGGTTGTGGCCGCCGTCGAGCCACAGCTCGCAGCCGCCCGCCTGCGCGGCCTCGACCAGCGGGCCGCGGGTGAGGCGCTGCATCCGGGCGGGCCATTCGACCCGCGTCATCGCCGCCGCCGCCTCGGCCTGCCCGTAGCCCAGTTCGCGCAGCGCGGCGATGGCGGTGCCGGCGTTGTCGATCTGGAACGGCCCCGGCAGCGCCGGCAGCGGCAGGTCCAGCAACCCGCGCTCGTCCTGATAGACCAGCGCGTCGCCTTCGCGCGCGGCCGTCCAGTGCTGCCCCGCGACCGCCAGCGGACAGCCGAGCCGCGCGGCGCGCGCCTCGATCACCGCCAGCGCCTCGTCCTGCTGGCGGGCCACGACGCAGGGCACGCCGCGCTTGAGGATGCCGGCCTTCTCGCCGGCGATCTCGGCCAGCGTCTCGCCCAGATACTGGGTGTGGTCGATCGAGACGGGGGTGATGACCGTGAGCCGCGGCGCGCGGACCACGTTGGTCGCGTCGAGCCGCCCGCCAAGACCCACCTCGAGCAGCGTCACGTCGGCCGGCGTCCGGGCGAAGGCGAGGACCGCCGCCGCGGTGGTGATCTCGAAGAAGGTGATGGGGCGGCCGGCGTTCACCGCCTCGACCTCGGCCAGCACCGCGGCCAGCGCCGCGTCGCCGATCAGGTCGCCGGCCAGCCGGATGCGCTCGTTGAAATACGCCAGATGCGGCGAGGTGTAGGCGTGGACGCGCAGCCCCGCGGCCTCGAGCCCCGCGCGCAGATAGGCCTGCGTCGAGCCCTTGCCGTTGGTCCCGGCGATGTGGATCACCGGCGGGATGGCGTCCTGCGGGTTCCCGAGGTCCGCCAGCAGCGCCGTCAGCCGGTCGAGCGACAGGTCGATGACCTTGGGATGCAGCGCCGTCAGCCGGGCGAGGATGGCGTCCGTCGCGTCGCTCACGCCTTGGCGTTCTTTCGCGCGGCGGCCGGGACCGGGCCGGGCGCCTCGGCCGTCACCGGGGCGGCGTCGGCGGGCTGGAACGCGGCCGAGGGCTCCGCCGGCGCATCGGGCAGCGCCACTGGGATGGCGCCGGGCGCCGGCAGGTCGGCCACGATCGGCGCCGATTGCCGGGTCAGCATCCGCAGGATCGTCACCAGCTCGGCCCGCAGGTGCTTGCGGTGCGTCACCCGGTCCAGCATCCCGTGCTCGAGCAGATACTCGGCGCGCTGGAACCCCTCGGGCAGCTTCTCGCGGATGGTCTGCTCGATCACCCGCGGCCCGGCAAAGCAGATCAGCGCGTTCGGCTCGGCGATCTGGACGTCGCCCAGCATGGCGTAGCTCGCCGTCACCCCGCCGGTGGTGGGGTGGGTCAGCACGACGACATAGGGCAGCCGCGCCTCTTTCAGCATCTGCACGGCGACGGTGGTGCGGGGCATCTGCATCAGCGACAGGATGCCCTCCTGCATCCGCGCGCCGCCGGCGGCCGAGAACAGCACCAGCGGCCGCTTGAGCGCCACCGCGCGCTCGGCCGCGGCGAGGATGGCGTTGCCGACATACATCCCCATCGACCCGCCCATGAAGCTGAAGTCCTGCGCCGCCGCCACGATGGCGGTGCGCCCGACCTCGCCCTCGGCGACCAGCATCGCCTCGCGCTCGCCGGTCTGCTTCTGCGCGGCCTTGAGGCGCTCGGGGTATTTCTTCTGGTCCTTGAAGCCCAGCGGGTCGGCCAGCGGCTCGGGCACCTTGACCTCGACGAAGGCGCCGCCGTCGAAGAGCGCGGTGAACCGTGCCCGCGGCGTGATCGCCAGGTGGTGGTCGCACGAGGTGCAGACGTTCAGGTTGTCGGCGAGTTCCCGGTGGAACAGCATCGTCCCGCATTCCGGGCACTTGGTCCACAGGTTCTCGGGCACCTCGCGGCGCGAGAACAGGCTGTTGATGCGCGGGCGGACATAATTGGTGATCCAGTTCATCGCTGTTCCCTTGCGGTCGGCCTCGGGTCGGCCTTCGGGCGGCCTCGCGCGCCCCGGCCGGAACCGCGGCCGGACAGCGCCCTGCGTCAGGGGCGTGAGATAGGCCGCACCGTCCGCGATTGCAATCGGCGCGCGGGGGCGGCCCTATGGCGGCCATGTGGGGACAGATCATCCTCTGGGCGCATATCCTGGCCGCGGTGGCGGTCAGCCTGCGGGTGCTGACGCGCCCGCAGATGGAGCCGCCGGTCCGCCTTGCCTGGATCCTCGTGGTCGAGGCGCTGCCGCTGATCGGCATCGCGGGCTACCTGCTCTTCGGCGAGATCCGCATGAACGGCCGCGACCGGCAGCGGCGCGAGGACATCCGCGAGCGGCTGACCGGCCTCTGGACCCCGAGCCCGCAGGCGGTCGAGGCGCCGCCCGACTCGGCCCGCGCGGTGCTGGACATGAACCGCGCCGCGGGCGGGTTCGAGCCGGTGTCGGGCAACGACATCCATCTGCTGCCCGAGGACGATTCGGCCATCGACGCGGTGGTCGAGGCGATCGACGCGGCCGCCGATCACGTCCACATGCTGTTCTACATCTGGCTGGACGACGTGTCGGGCCGCAAGGTCGCCGCCGCTGCCTGCCGCGCCGCGCGCCGGGGCGTGGCGGTGCGGGTGATGGTGGACGGGCTCGGCTCGCGCGCGCTCACCCGCTCGGCCACGTGGGACGAGATGCGCGCCGCGGGCGTCGACTGCCGCCGCGCCGACCCGGTGCGGCTGTCGCTGGTCCGGGCGATGCTCAGCCGCGTGGACCTGCGCAACCACCGCAAGATCGTGGTGATCGACCACACGCTCGGCTTCACCGGCAGCCGCAACTGCGCCGACATGGCCTTTGCGGTGAAGCCGCGGTTCGCGCCGTGGGTGGACATCCTCGCCCGCATCCGCGGCCCCGTGGTGCGGCAGATGCAGGCGGTGTTCCTGCAGGACTGGATGACCGCGACCGGCGCCGACCTCGGCGCGATGCTGACCCATGTGCTGCCCCCCGGCGGCCCGGACCAGATCGCCCAGGTGCTGCCCACCGGCCCTGACCGGCACGTGGCGGGGCTGTCGGATGCGATGATGACGCTGATCCTGAGCGCCCGGCGCAGCATCACCATCTCGAACCCCTACTACGTCCCCGACCAGGCGGTGGACGCGGCGCTGCGCGCGGCGGCGCTGCGCGGGGTCGAGGTCACGATGATCCTGCCCCGGCGCAACGATTCGCTCTTCGTCGGCGCGACCAGCGAGGGGTTCTTCGGCGGGCTGGCCGAGGCCGGGGTGCGGCTGTGGCAGTTCGTGCCGGGGCTGCTGCACGCCAAGATCATGACCGTGGACGGGCAGCTGGCGATGATCGGCTCGGCCAATCTCGACCGCCGCAGCTTCGAGCTGAACTACGAGATGAACCTGACCGTCGTGGACCCGGTGCTGACGGCCGAGCTGGACGCGCGGCAGGCGAGCTACCTCGCCCGCGCCGTGCCGCTGACGGCCGAGGACATCGCCGCCTGGCCGATGTGGCGGCGGGTGCGCAACAACGCGCTGGCGCTGGCGACGCCGCTCTTGTGATCACACCGGCAGGGCGGTGGTGTATTTCGTCTGCCGCAGGACGAAGTTCGTCACCGTCGCCCGGATGATCCCGGTCGCCAGCAGCCGTCGCATCAGGAACCGCTCGAGCCCCTCGGCATCCTCGGCCACGATCTTGAGCAGATAGTCCGAGGCCCCGGTGATGGTCGCGCATTCGACCACCTGATCCTCGGCCTGCACGAAGCGGTCGAAGGCGGCGATGGTCTCCTCGCGGTGGTCAAGCAGCGAAACCCGCACATAGGCCAGCGCCGAAAGCCCCAGCGCCCGGGGCGGCACCAGCACCACCTGCGCGGCGATCACGCCGTCCTCGGTCATCCGCCGCACCCGCCGCCACGCGGGCGAGGCCGAGAGCCCAGCGCGCTCGGCCAGCTCCTGCGTCGAGAGCGTGGCGTCGCGCTGGAGCACCCGCAGCAACCGGCGGTCGGTGTCGTCGAGGTCAGGCATGAGATACCCCGCAGCGGCCCGGATCGGGCATGGTGTTTCCCGACCCTGCCCCAGCCCCCCGCCTGCGGCAAGATTTTCTGCCGCCCTCGGGTAAACTGGACCACGGGAGGACACATCATGCCGAAATCGACCGAATACGAGGCCAAACAGCCCGACGCGGACGGATTCATCGCCTACACGCCCGAGGAGAACGCAGTCTGGGCCGATCTCGTCGCCCGCCAGATGCCCGCGGTGCGCCGTGACATGGCGCTGCCCTATCTCGACGGGCTGGCCAAGCTCGACCTGCCCACGGCCCGGGTGCCGCAATGCCCCGAGGTCAGCGAGAGGCTGCGCGAGCTGACCGGCTGGCGGGTCGAGCCGGTGCCGGCGCTGATCGGCTTCGGGCGCTTCTTCGGGATGCTCGCCGACCGGACCTTTCCGGCCGCCAGCTTCATCCGCAAGCGCAAGCACTTCGACTATATCGAGGAACCCGACATCTTCCACGAGATCTTCGGCCACACGCCGCTGCTGACCGACCCGGCCTTCGCGGCCTTCTCGCAGGCGATCGGGCAGGCCGGGACGCGGGCCGAGAAGCCTGATTACGCCTGGCTGATCCGGCTCTACTGGTTCTCGATCGAGTTCGGGCTGACGCGCGAGGACGGGCGGCTCAAGGCGCTTGGCCCGGGGCTGGCGTCGTCGGTGACCGAGTTGCCGTGGTCGATCTCGGACGCGCCCCAGCACCGGCCCTTCGACGTGATCGACATCCTGCGGACGCCCTATCGCATCGACATCCACCAGCCGCTTTACTTCGTGATCGACCGGCTGGACGATCTTTTTGCCGCCGCCGACCGCGACCTGCTGGCCGACGTGCGGCAGGCCCGCGCGCTGGGGTTGCACCCGCCCGCATACCCCCCGAAGGAGGAGGTGGCATGACTGACCCGACCTGCGATCTCGCCGCCCGCGACTGCGTGCCCTGCCAGGGGGGCGTGGCGCCCATGGACGCCGCCGCCGCCCGGGCGGCGCTCGGGGGGATCGAGGGCTGGACGCTCTCGGACGACGCCCGCGCGATCCACCGCCGCTTCGCCTTCAAGGGCTTTGCCAAGGCGGTCGAGATGGCGAACCTCGCCGCGTGGCTGGGCAACAGCCAGGGCCACCACCCCGACATCGCCTTCGGCTGGGGCTATTGCGAGGTGACCTTCACCACCCACGAGGCCGGGGGGCTGACCGAGAACGACCTGATCTGCGCGGCCAAGCTGAACGCAGTGCTGGCGGTCTGAGCGCGCGGGCGGGCACTCCGCCCCGCGCTGCCCCCTCCCGCGCCCTTGCCCCCCGCCCGGCCCGGCACTATGCCGGACCCCAGCCAAGGGGGACGCCATGAAGAACACGCGCTTCGACAAGTCGAAACTGCCCAGCCGTCACGTGACCGAAGGGCCGGCGCGTGCCGCGCATCGCAGCTATCTCTACGCGATGGGCGTCACCGAAGAGGAAATCCACCAGCCGCTGGTCGGCGTGGCGACCTGCTGGAACGAGGCCGCGCCCTGCAACATCGCGCTGAACCGTCAGGCGCAGGTCGTGAAGATGGGCGTCAAGCGCGGCGGCGGCACCCCGCGCGAGTTCACCACCATCACCGTGACCGACGGCATCGCCATGGGGCACGAGGGGATGCGCTCGTCGCTGGCCAGCCGCGACGCCATCGCCGACACGGTGGAACTGACCATGCGCGGGCACTGCTACGACGCGCTCGTGGGCCTTGCCGGCTGCGACAAGTCGCTGCCCGGGATGATGATGGCGATGGTGCGGCTGAACGTGCCGTCGGTCTTCATCTACGGCGGGTCGATCCTGCCCGGCCGCTACCAGGGCCGCGACATCACCGTGCAGGACATGTTCGAGGCCGCGGGCAAGCACGCCGCGGGCCTGATCTCGGACGCGGAACTCGACATCATGGAGCGGGTGGCCTGCCCGTCCTCGGGCGCCTGCGGCGCGCAGTACACGGCCAACACCATGGCCTGCGTCTCCGAGGCGATCGGGCTGGCGCTGATCAACTCGTCCGGCGCGCCCGCGCCCTACGAGAGCCGCGACCAGTTCTGCGACGCCTCGGGCTTCGCGGTCATGAACCTGATCGAGAAGAACATCCGCGCCCGCGACATCGTGACCCGCAAGAGCCTCGAGAACGCGGCCCGCGTCGTGGCCTGCACGGGCGGCTCGACCAACGGCGGTCTGCACCTGCCGGCGCTGGCGCATGAGGCGGGGATCGACTTCGACCTCTTCGACGTCTGCGACATCTTCAAGGACACCCCCTATTTCGTGAACCTGCGGCCGGGCGGCGAATACGTCGCCAAGGACCTGTTCGAGGTCGGCGGCATCCCGGTGGTGATGAAGGAACTGGCCAAGGCCGGGCTGCTGCACCTCGACTGCCTCACCGCCTCGGGGCGGACGCTGGGCGAGGAGCTGGACGAGATCCGCGGCGAGCCGGACGGCAAGGTCATCCACCCCGTCGAGACGCCGATCACCAAAACCGGCGGCGTCGTCGGGCTGAAGGGCAACCTCGCGCCTGAGGGCGCCATCGTGAAGGTCGCGGGGATGAGCGAGGCCGAGCAGGTCTTCACCGGCCCCGCCCGCGTCTTCGAGTGCGAGGAAGAGGCGTTCGCGGCCGTGCAGGCCCGCACCTACAAGGAAGGCGAGGTCATCGTCATCCGCAACGAAGGTCCCGCCGGCGGGCCGGGGATGCGCGAGATGCTGGCGACCACCGCGGCGCTCTCGGGCCAGGGGATGGGCAAGAAGGTGGCGCTGATCACCGACGGCCGCTTCTCGGGCGCCACGCGCGGGTTCTGCGTCGGCCACGTCGGCCCCGAGGCCGCGCATGGCGGGCCGATCGCGCTGGTCCGCGACGGCGACATCATCACGCTGAACGCCCTCGAGGGCACCATCTCGGTCGACCTGACCGACGAGGAACTCGCCACCCGCAAGGCGGCGTGGGCGGGTCCGCGCAAGACCGACTATGCCTCGGGCGCGCTGTGGAAATACGCCCAGCTCGTCGGCGTGGCGCGGCTCGGCGCCGTCACCCACCCCGGCGCCAAGGCCGAGACCCACGTCTACATGGACCAGTGACCGGCACCGCCGGTCCGACGGGGGCGCCGCAACGATGGCCATCCAACCGCGCCGCTGGGTCAGGAACAGGCTGCGCCTGCGCGCGATGGGCGAGTGGCAGCGGCTGGCCGAGGCCACCGGCGGCATGACCCTGCGCCGGCTGCGCGAGTTGCAGGACGACGCGCGCGGCCTCAGGCGCAGCGCCGACCGCTTCATCGCCAGCGCGCAGAGCCGGCTCGACAGCGTCCAGCGGCCGGTCGATCTGGCCGACCTGCCGCGCGGCACCGACTGGCGCTGGCGGCCGCCGTTCCTGTCGACCCGGATCGCGCCCTCGGGCATCGCCGCCCCCGCCTCGGGGACGTGGCTGGGTGAGCAGGCGGCGGTCTGGCACGACTGCCCGGCGGGCGCGCTGATCCTGCGGCAGATGCCGAACCGCGGCGCCGCCGATCTCGCGCCCTTCGGCCTGCTGCTCGAGACGCTGGGGTTCTCGGGCAGCTATCTGTCGGTCTCGGTCACCCTGCCCGACGCCGCCCGCGACGAGCTGACCCGCGCCCACATCATCCGGCTCGATGTGACGCTGACGGTCGAGCGCCCGATGAGCATCTATGCCCGGCTGAACATCGGCCACGGGCCGAACACCGACACGCTGCTGCGCCATCTCGGCGACATCGCCCCCGGCCCCGAGCCGGTCGCGCGCGAGATCGAGTTCGACCTGCACTACGTCGAGATGAACGAGAAGCGGCTCGAGAAGCTGTGGCTCGACCTGATCTTCGAGGCGCCGCAGATGAACGCGGTGCGCATCCGCGACCTGTTCCTGTCGCGGCATCTGCGCGCCGATGTGTAACGCCCGATGGCTGACCCAAGGGGGCCCGACATGACCCGTCCGTTCGTCTCGCTCGGCCTCAAGTCCGGCGTGTGGGAGGGGCGGCTGCCCGACGGCCCCGCCCCCGCCCGGGTGGCCCTGACGCTGAACGGCCGCACCGTGGGCCAGGCCGAGGTCACGCCCGGCGCCGAGGGCGGCTGGAACATCCGCGCCGCCCTGCCGGTCGAGACGCTGTCCGAGGGTGTGCAGACCTATACGCTGATCGCCGACGATGGCGCCGGCGTCGACGCGCCGCGTCCCGGCGCGATGCGGCTGGGGCACCTGCCGCTGCTCGCGGGCGAGGCGCTCGACGCCGACCTGCGGGCCGAGATCGACCTGCTCAGGGCCGAGGTGGACCTGCTCAAGCGCGAGTTCCGGCGGCTGGCGACCGAGTGACGGCTCAGCCGTCGCGCTGCCAATAGGCGTAGCGTCCGACCGGCGCGAAGCCGAGCCCGGCATAGAGCGCCCGCCCCGCGGCGTTCGCCTCGGTCACCGCGAGCGCCAGTTCGGTGGCGCCGTGCCGGGCGGCGAAATCGGCCGCACGGCGGACCATCCACGCGCCCAGGCCCTTGCCCCGCCAGCGCGGCAGCACCGCCAGCGCGTGCAGCGTCCCGATGCCGCCGTGCACCGCGGCAAAGGCGGCGCCTGCGGCGCGATCCTCGACCCGGCCGAGGATCGCCGTGTGCGGCCCCGCGACCCGCGCCATCACCGCCTGCCGCGCGTCCCCGACCCCGAGCTGGCGCCACAGGTCGCGCTGGATCGCGAGCGGCGGCCAGGATTCGAGCGCCGTCACCGGCGGGATCGCCCGGTCGGTCAGCGGGCCGAGCGGCGCCGACAGGATCAGCGTGGGGTTGGCGGCGCGATACCCCCGCGCCGCAAGCGCCGCGGCGAGCGCGCCGTCGCCGTCCTCGACCGCGAAGAGCGCCGGCTGCCCCCAGCCGGCATGGGTCGCCTCGGCCGCGGCAATGTCGGCCTCATCCCAGTCGCCCACCACCCGGGCGGCGCTGACCCGGCCGCCACCGCCAAGCCCCCGGCCGACCCGCAGCCCGCCGTGGTCGGCATAGTCGGCCGCGGGCCAGGTCGCCTGCCAGGCGGCGTCGAACGCCGGTGAGATCACAGCCCGAGCCGGGTGCCGAGCGCCGCGAGCGCGGCCTCGACGCGGGCGGCGTCGAGCCCGCGGATCACTAGGTTGGTGCCGAAGCGCCCCTCTTCGCGGAAGGGATAGCTGCCGAGCGACAGGTCCGGGAAGTCGGCCGCGACCTCGCGCAGCCCCTCGGCCACGTCGGACTCGGGGCGCTCGACCCGGACGGTGCGGCTGACCGGCGGGCGGCCGGGGTTGAGCCGCGGGACCAGCGCCTCGACCATGCTGCGGAACACCGAGGGCACCCCGGCCATGACGTGCGCGCCGCCGATGGAAAAGCCGGGCGCGGCCGATTCGGCATTCTCGATCAGCGTCGCGCCGACCGGGATGCGGGCCATCCTCAGGCGGGCGGGCGTGATCTCCATCCCCAGCCGGGTCCAGCGCTCCTCCATCATCCGGCGAGCGTCGGCGTTGACCTCGATCCCGACGCCATAGGCGTCGGCCACGGCGTCGGCGGTGATGTCGTCGTGGGTCGGGCCGATGCCGCCCGAGGTGAACACCATGTCCCAGTCCCCGCCGAGGTGACGGTCGAGCGCCCGGAGCGCCGCCACGATGGCGGCATGGTCGTCGGGCACGACGCGGATCTCGCGCAGGTCGATGCCGATGCCGTTCAGGATGCCGGCGAGGTGGTGGGCGTTCAGGTCGCGGGTGCGGCCGGACAGGATCTCGTCCCCGATCAGCAGGATCGCGGCGGTCGGATTGTCGGATTGCATCAGGCGTCCTCCGGGTGTCTGGCCGGGCGCGGCCCGGTGCGGGCGCATAATGCCCGGCCTGAGGGCTGGAACAAGGCCCCGCCGGGGTCTATCTGGCACCTCAAGCGAAAGGATCAGCCCGATGAACGACCCGCGCCTCACCCGCGAAGGCATCCGCATCCATGCCCCCGAGGATTTCGCCGGGATGCGCGCCGCCGGCGCCGCCGCCGCGCTGATCCTGGACGAGGTGGGCCCGCGCGTGGCCCCCGGCGTGACCACGGCCGAGCTGGACGACTTCATCAACGCCCGGGTGGCCGGGCTGGGGCTGACCAGCGCCACCGTCGGCTATCGCGGCTACCAGCACGCAAGCTGCATCAGCGTGAACCACGTCGTCTGCCACGGCATCCCCGGCCAGCCGATCCCCAAGGGCCGCGACGAGACGATCTCGCGCGATCTCGAGAAGCGGCGCGACAGCGATGCGCTGCTCGAGGGCGACATCCTCAACATCGACGTGACGGTGATCAAGGACGGCTGGTACGGCGACAGCTCGCGGATGTACGTCGCCGGGCAGGTGTCCGAGCGCGCGGCGCGGCTGATCCGGGTCACCCACGACTGCCTGATGAAGGGGATCGAGGCGGTGCGCCCCGGCGCCACCTTCGGCGACATCGGCGCGGCGATCCAGACCTATGCCGAGGGCCAGCGGATGTCGGTGGTGCGCGACTTCTGCGGCCACGGGCTGGGCCGGGTGTTCCACGCGCCGCCGAACGTGCTGCACTTCGGCCGGCCCGGAAAGGGCCCGATGCTGGAGGAAGGGATGTTCTTCACCATCGAGCCGATGATCAACCTCGGCCGGGCCGAGACGCGCATCCTTGCCGACGACTGGACCGCGGTGACGCGCGACAAGTCGCTGTCGGCGCAGTTCGAGCATTCCGTGGGCGTGACCGCGGACGGCTGCGAGATCTTCACCCTCTCGCCCGGCGGGGTGTTCTTCCCCGACCTCTGAGGCTGGCCGCGGGTCTTCGGGCCAGAACGAAGCGGCTGAGGGCGGCGCTCAGGCCGCCCCGTCGGTGAACTGCAGCCGGGCGAGCCGGGCGTAGAGGCCGCCCTGCGCCACCAGCTCGTCATGCGTCCCCTGCTGGACGATGCGGCCCTTGTCCATCACCACGATCCGGTCGGCCTTCTTCACCGTCGCCAGCCGGTGCGCGACGATGATCGTCGTGCGGTCGCGGGCGAGCGCGTCCACCGCGTCCTGCACCAGCCGCTCGGACTGGGCGTCGAGCGCGCTCGTCGCCTCGTCCAGAAGCAGGATCGGGGCGTCGCGCAGGATCGCGCGGGCGATGGCGATGCGCTGCTTCTGGCCGCCCGACAGCATCACCCCGCGCTCGCCCACCTGCGCCTCATAGCCGTCCGGCAGCGCGGTCAGGAAGTCGTGGGCGTTGGCGGCGCGGGCGGCGGCCTCGACCTCGGCGTCCGAGGCCTCGGGGCGGCCGAAGCGGATGTTCTCGCGCGCCGTGGTGGCGAAGATCACCGGGTCCTGCGGCACGAGCGCGATGGCGCGGCGGAAATCGGCGCGGGCCATGTCGCGCAGGTCGATCCCGTCCAGCGTGACGCGCCCCGTCTCGGGGTCCCAGAACCGCAGGATGAGCTGCACCACGGTGGTCTTGCCCGCCCCCGACGGGCCGACCAGCGCCACCGTCTCGCCCGGCCGGATCGAGAGCGACACGTCCTCGAGCGCCGAGACATCGGGCCGGGTCGGATAGTGGAAGGAGACGCCCTCGAGCTCGATCTGCCCGCGCACCGGGCGCGGCAGCGCCACCGGGCGGGCGGGGTCCGTCAGCGCGTCCTGCGTCGCCAAGAGCTCGCCCAGCCGCTCGGTGGCGCCGGCGGCGCGCTGCAGCTCGCCCCAGATCTCGGACAGCGCGCCGACAGATCCCGCGACCATCACCGCGTAGATGACGAACTGCACCAGCTCGCCCACCGTCATGGCGCCCAGCCGCACGTCGCGGGCGCCGATCCACAGGACGCCGGTGACGCCCGCGAAGATCAGGAAGATCACCAGCGCCGTCATCGCCGCCCGCACCCGGATGCGCCGCGCGGCCGAGGCGAAGGAGCGTTCGGTCACGTCGGCAAAGCCCGCCCGCGTCGCGTCCTCGGCGGTGAAGGCCTGCACCGTCTGCGCCGCGAGCAGCGTCTCGGACGCACTGCCCGACGAGGCGGCGATCCAGTCCTGGTTCTCGCGCGAGAGGCCGCGCAGCCGGCGGCCGAGCACGATGATCGGCACCAGCACCACCGGCACGACCAGCATCAGCAGCCCGGTCAGCTTGGCCGAGGTCAGCAGCAGCATCACCAGACCGCCGACCGCCACCATCGCCTGCCGCAGCGCGAGGCTGACCGACGAGCCGATCACCGACAGGATCAGCGTCGTGTCGGTGGTGATGCGGCTGATGATCTCACCGGTCATCACCCGCTCGAAGAAGGCGGGCGAGAGGCCGATCACCCGGTCGAAGACCGCGCGGCGGATGTCGGCCACGACCCGCTCGCCCAGCCGGGTGACCAGCGCATAGCGCAGCGCCGTGCCCACGGCGAGCAGCGCCGCGATGCCGATGGCGGCGAGGAAATACTGGTCGAGCAGCCGCGCGCCCTCGTCGAACCCGTCCACGATCCGGCGCACCGCGACCGGCAGGACGAGGCTCACCCCCGCCGTCACCATCAGAGCGAGCAGCGCGCCCGCCAGCAGCAGCCGGTAGGGCCGGACGAACGGCCACAGCGCCGCCAGCGCGCCGATGCGTTTCGTCGCGGGCCGATCGGCGATCGGCTTGGGGCTGCGGGCCATGGGCGGACCTCTCAGGCTGGGACGTCGGGCGGCGAGGGGGCGCGGCGGGGCCGCGCGGCGGACCGGGCGGGTTTAGGCACTCGGCCCGGCCGGGGCAAGCGCAGCCCCCCGGCCCCGCCTGCGGCAAGGCGGCACGGGGGCGGGCCGGTCAGCTCCTCGGGCCGCGGCGCAGGGGCGCGGCCGGGGCTGGCCTGCGGGGTCAGATGCCGCCCATCACGGCGCCGATCACCGCGCAGGCGGTGATGGCATAGCCCATGTCCACCAGCGTCATGATCATCGGCCGCGGCGAATAGGTGTTCTCGATCACGAACCACGGCGCGACGATGGCCGCGCCGATGCCGAACCCCCAGCCCATCCCGGCCAGCACCCCGTCGATGCCGGCGCGCACGAACAGCACCCGCAGCATCGCCGCCACCGCCACCAGCGCCACCCCGGCCAGCAGATAGGGCACCACCGAGCGCGCCTTGGGGTGGCCGATGTTCTGGACCTGCAGGGCCGAGGCGTGGGCATAGACCCGGTCGGTCAGGCGGTACCAGATCGCCCCCACGACCCAGGCGAGGATCGCCGCGGCGATCACGATCATCAGCTCCATCGGGTCAGTCCCTCCGTTTGGCCGCGCGTCTGGCGGGCTTGGCTTTGGCCGGGCGGTCGGCAGGCGCGTCGGCGGGCGCGTCCTCGGCCGCCTCTTCAGGCGCTTCGGCCAAGGCCAGCACCGCCTCCCACTCCGCGTCGGTCACCGGCTGCACCGACAGGCGCGAATTGCGCACCAGCACCATATCGGCGAACTGCGGGTCCGCCTTGATCTGGGCCAAGGTCACCGGCCGGGCCAGCGGCTCGACCGCGCGCAGGTCCACGCAGTCCCACTTGGGGTCGTCGGCGGTCGAATCGGGGTGGCTTTCGGCGATCACCTCGACGATGCCCACCACCTCTTTCCCGATGTTCGAGTGGTAGAAGAACCCGCGGTCGCCGACCTTCATCTCGCGCATCACGTTGCGGGCCTGCACGCTGCGCACCCCGTTCCACTCTTCGCCGTCGCGGCCGCGGGCCACGAGGTCGTCCCACGAGAAGGCGTCGGGCTCGGACTTGAACAGCCAGTGCGCCATCAGATCACCTTTCGCCACTCGATGACCTCGACCGACTGGAACAGCCCGGCGGCGGCATAGGGGTCGCCGGCGGTCCAGGCGCGCACCCGCTCGGCGTCGTCGGCCTCGACCACGACCAGCGAGCCGCGCATCTCGCCGTCCTCGACCAGAGGCCCGGCCATGCGGACCATGTCGGCGGCGTTGAGCCAGTCCAGATGCGCCGAGCGCGTCTCGAGCCGGGTCGAGAGATGGCCGGGCTTGTCCCGGCAGATCACGGCGAAAAGCGGCATCATTCCTCCTTGAGCGGGCGGGCGAGCAGCAGCTCCATCGCCTGTTTAACGTCGATCCGGCCCCCGGCAAGCCCGGCGACCAGCGCCGAGATCGGCATCTCGATCCCCTGCGCCGCGGCCAGCCGGGTGACGGCGCGGGCGGTGGCGGCGCCCTCGACCGTCACGGCGGCGTCGAAGGCCGCCCCCTGCCCCAGCGCCTGGCCATAGCGGAAGTTGCGCGACTGGGCCGAGGTCGCGGTCAGGATCAGGTCGCCGAGGCCCGAAAGCCCGGCGAGCGTCTCAGGCTCGGCACCCTGCGCGGCGGCAAAGCGGGCCATCTCGGCGAAGCCGCGGGTGACGATCGCGGCCCGCGCGCTGTCCCCCAGCCCCGCACCGATGGCCGCGCCCGCGGCGATGGCGATGACATTCTTGAGCGCCCCGCCCAGCTCCGCGCCCACCACGTCGGTGGTGCGGTAAAGCCGCAGCGCCGGGGTGGAGAGCTGGTGCTGCAGCGCGTGCCCCGCCTCGGCATCGGCACAGGCGAGCGTCAGCGCGGTGGGCAGGCCGCGGGCGATGTCGGCGGCGAAGCTCGGCCCGGTCAGCACCGCGACCGTGGCCGCGGGGCAGGCCGCGGCCAGCATCCCGGCCGGCGAGCGCCCGGTGGCGAGGTCGATGCCCTTGGCGCAAGCGACAAGCGCCCGCCCCTCCAGCGCCGATGCATGGGTTTGAAGAAACCCGCCGAGCGCCTGCGCGGGAATGACGACCAGCAGCACCTCGGCCCGCGCCTGCGCGAGCCGTTCGGTTACGGTGACGGCATCGGGCAGGGTCACGCCGGGCAACAGCGGGTTCTCGCCCGTCCAGCCGATCCGCCGCCCCCACAGCACCACCGGCCCCTTGGCCGCCAGCGCGACGGCGAGCGCGGTGCCGAAGGCGCCGGCGCCGAGGACCGCGACGCTCATGCCTTGGCCCCCCGCTTGCCCGCGCCCAGCATCGGCGCGGCGCGGCCGTCGAGCGGCCAGCGCGGGCGCGCGGAAAGCTCCATCCCGTCGCGGTGGCCGAGGCGGAAGCGTTCGATCCCCGCCCAGGCGATCATCGCGGCGTTGTCGGTGCAGAGCACCAGCGGCGGGGCGAGGAAGCGCACCCCGGCGCTGTCCGCCACCGCCTCGAGCGCGGCGCGGATGGTGCGGTTCGCGGCAACGCCCCCGGCCACGGCGAGGACCGGCACCGGCGAGGTGGCGAGCGCCCGGCGGGTCTTTTCCGCCAGCACCTCGGCCACCGCGGCCTGGAACCCCGCGCAGATGTCGGCCCGCACCCCGGCGCGCAGCCCGCCGTCGCGGGCCACCGCCTCGTCCCGGGCGCGCAGCACGGCGGTCTTGAGGCCGGAAAAGCTCATGTCGCAGCCCGGCCGGTCGAGCAGCGGGCGGGGCAGCGGGATGGCGCGGGGATCGCCCGCGGCGGCCTCGGCCTCGACCGCCGGGCCGCCGGGCTGGGGCAGGCCGAGGAGCTTGGCCACCTTGTCGAAGGCCTCGCCCGGCGCATCGTCGATGGTGCCGCCAAGGCGGGTGAAGTCCTCGGGCCCCTCGACCCGCAGGAACTGGCAATGCCCGCCCGAGACGAGCAGCATGAGATAGGGAAACCCGATCCCGTCGGTCAGCCGCGGGGTCAGCGCGTGCCCGGCAAGGTGATTGACCCCCACCAGCGGCAGCCCGGTCCCGGCCGAGAGCCCCTTGGCCAGCATCACCCCCGCCATCACCCCGCCGATCAGCCCCGGCCCGGCGGTGACGGCGATGGCGTCGAGATCGCCGAGCCCCAGCCCCGCCTCGGCCAGCGCCTGCTCGACGGCGAGGTCGAGCCGTTCGGCATGGGCGCGCGCGGCAATTTCGGGGACGACGCCGCCAAAGGCCGCGTGCAGCGTCTCTTGCCCCGCCACGACCGAGGACAGGACGCGCGGCGCGTGGGCCCCGTCGTCCGGGCCGCCGGCGTCCTCCAGCCGCACCACGGCGGCGGCGGTGTCGTCGCAACTGCTCTCGATCCCCAGCACGGTCAGCGTCATGGTTGAAATCACGGGTTGGGACGGCCTATCCCCGCCTAGCACCGGTCCCCGGGAAACGCCATGCAGCCGCCCTTGCCCCCCGTCGTCCTCATCACCCGCCCCGCCCCCGCGGCGCGGCGCTTCGCCGACCAGATCGCCGACCTCGGCCTTGCCACGGTGATCGCCCCGCTGATGCGGATCGTCCCCGTCCCCCACGACAGCGCCGCGGTCGCGGCGGCCGAGGGGCTGATCCTCACCTCCGAGAATGCCGTCCCCCACGCCGGGCCGGGCCGCGGACGCCCGGCGATCTGCGTCGGCCCGCGCACGGCCGAGCTGGCCCGCGCGGCGGGCTTTGCGGTGACGCAGGGGCCGGGCGATGCGGCGGGGATGATGCCGCTGCTCACCGGGCTCGGCCCCGGCTGGGTGCACCTGCGCGGGGTGCGCGTCGCGGCCGAGCTGCCGGTGCCGGGGATCGTCGTCTATGACCAGCAGGCGCTGCCCTTGCCGGAGGAGGCCGCCGCCCTGCTCAAGCGTCCGGCGCCGGTGATCCTGCCGCTCTTCTCGCCCCGCGCGGCGGCGCTCGCGGCTGCGGCCGTGGCCGCCGTCGGGCCGGCCGCGCCGCTGTGGCTCGCCCCGATCAGCGCCGCCGCCGACGCGGCCTGGGATCGGGCGTGGACGGGCCCCGCCCCCGCGACGCTGCGTCGCGCCGTGGCGCCCTCGCCCGACGCGCCCGGCATCCGCTGCGTCATCCGCGCGCTCACCCGCGGAACAGAGCCGCCCGGCGCGGGTTGAGCCGCACGGCGCTGCTCTCTACTGTGACGCCACCCGCGCGGTTCGTGCGCGGGCCGAACCGCCAAATCACGACGCCGGGGACGACGCCCCGCCCGTCCGCCGCAAGGGATCGCCGCGCCATGACCGACCGCAAGGATACCGCGAAACCCGGCAAGACGCCCGCCGGCCAGCCCGCCGCCGGCACCAAGGCCGCCGCGCCGGGCAGCGTGGTGGACCTGCGCGAGGCGCCGCCGGTCGAGCGGGCCGGGCCGGGCATGGCGAAATCGGGCGAGCCGGCCCCGTCGGTCGAGTCGTCGCTGGTCGGCACCGGCGGCGTGGCGGGTATGGCCCCGCGCGATGCGGCGGCCTCGGGTCGTGCCGACGCTGAGGCGCCCGTGGGCAAGATGGGGGTCGGGGCTGCGGGCGCGGCCGACAAGCCGTTGAAGGCAGGGGCCGATGCGTCGCCGGCCTCGGTGCGCGCCGAAAGCCCCACGATCACCCGCGACACCACGCCCGGCAAACCTGCCGAGTCCACGCCGAAAACCTCCGCGGACCGCCCGGCGCCCGACGCTCCCAAGTCCGACGCCGCCATTCCCCCGCGCGCCAGCACCGAAGGCACCACCCGCTCCTCGGTCCCGCCCACCTTCAACGAGTCGCGCAGCCCGGCCCCGGCGCCGGCCCACACTCCGGCCCCGGCCAAACCCGCCCCCGCCCCCCGGCGCGGCGGCTTCGCGCCGCTGTTCCTCGGCGGCGTCGTCGCCGCGGGGCTCGGCGCCGGGGCCGCGTGGTGGGCGATCCCGCGCCTGCCCGCCGCGTGGCAGCCTGCGCCCGCGC
>NZ_JBHMQU010000021.1:0-3294 GCF_042435015.1 Paracoccus panacisoli
CGCGGAAGCCGGCGACGGCAAGGTTGATGCGACCGGCCCGCCGGTCCCCGCCGAGCCGGCGCCCGAGCCGGTGCCCGCCGCAGGCGAGGCGCCCGCGCCGACCACGCCCGCCGCGGTGGCCCCTGCCCCCGGCAACGAACCGGCCACCCCGGCCGCGACCGACGCCCAGGCCGACCCGAACGCCGTTTCCGGCCCCAAGGCCGGCGCCGATACCGAGGTGAAGGAGGCCCCCCGGTCCGAGGGCGCCGCCAAGACCACCGCGGAACAGGCCGCGCAAAAGGGTGATGTCGCGGATCACACCTCGAAGCCGCAGGACCAGTACGAGCCCGCGCTGACCACCCTCGCGCAAGAGCCCGTAGAGGCCCCCGGCGCCAAGGAAGGCGTCCCCTCGATGACCGAGGAGGAGTTCAACGCCGCCAACAAGATCTATTTCGAGCGTTGCGCCGGCTGCCACGGCGTGCTGCGGAAGGGCGCGACCGGCAAGCCGCTGACGCCCGACATCACCCGCGAACTGGGGCTCGACTACCTCAAGTCGTTCATCACCTACGGCTCGCCGGCCGGGATGCCGAACTGGGGCACCTCGGGCGACATGGACGAGGCGACGGTGGACCTGATGGCCCGCTATGTCATGCAGGACCCGGCCAGCCCGCCCGAATGGGGCATGCCGGAAATGAAGGAAAGCTGGAAGGTCCTGGTCAAGCCCGAGGACCGTCCGACCGAGAAGAAGAACGACTGGGATCTGGAAAACCTGTTCTCGGTGACGCTGCGCGACGCGGGCCAGATCGCCCTGATCGACGGCGGCACCTACGAGATCAAGAAGGTCATCGACACCGGCTATGCAGTCCACATCAGCCGCCTGTCGGCTTCGGGCCGCTATCTGCTGGTCATCGGCCGCGATGCCAAGGTCGACATGATCGACCTGTGGATGGAAGACCCCTCGGTCGTCGCCACCATCAAGGTCGGTGCCGAGGCCCGTTCGGTCGAGACCTCGAAGATGGAGGGCTGGGAGGACAAGTACGCCATCGCCGGCGCCTACTGGCCGCCGCAGTACGTCATCATGGATGGCGCCACGCTCGAGCCGCTGAAGATCGTCTCGACCCGCGGCAACATCTATGACGAACAGACCTACCACCCCGAACCGCGGGTGGCGGCGATCCTGGCGTCGCACTACCGGCCCGAATTCCTGGTCAACATCAAGGAAACCGGGAAGATCCAGCTGGTCGACTACACCGACCTGAAGAACCTCAAGATCACCGAGATCGAGGCCGAGCGCTTCCTGCACGACGGCGGGCTCGACTCGACCAAGCGCTACTTCATCACTGCGGCCAACGCCCGCGGCAAGCTGGTGGTGGTCGACACCAAGGAAGGCAAGCTGGCGGCGATCACCGAGACCGGCGGCGAGACCCCGCACCCGGGCCGCGGCGCGAACTTCGTGCACCCGACTTTCGGGCCGGTCTGGGCGACCTCGCACCTCGGCGACGAATCTGTGGCGCTGATCGGCACCGACCCGGAAGGCCACAAGGACAACGCCTGGAAGCTCGTGGACAGCTTCCCGGCGCTGGGCGGCGGCTCGCTGTTCATCAAGACCTACCCCGGCTCGAACCACCTCTATGCCGACGCGACGCTGAACCCCGACGCGGCGATCTCGGGTTCGGTCGCGGTGTTCGAGATCGACAAGATGAAGGGCGACGGGTCCGACCCCGAGTTCAAGACCCTGCCGATCGCCGAATGGGCCGAGATCGCCGATGGCCAGCCCCGCGTCGTCCAGGGCGAGTTCAACAAGGACGGGACCGAGATCTGGTTCTCGGTCTGGAACGCCAAGGACAAGGAATCGGCCATCGTCGTGGTGGACGACAAGACGCTTGAGCTGAAGAAGGTCATCAAGGATCCGCGGCTGGTCACGCCGACCGGCAAGTTCAACGTCAAGAACACCATGGGCGACATCTACTGATCGCCTGACTGAACCCGGGGGGCGCGGGTCCGCCTGCGCCCCCCTTTCTTCCCCCCCAAGCCTTCCCCCCAGCCTTTCATGCAAGGGACACCGACCAAGATGCCGGGCAAAGTCTTCCTCATCGGCGCCGGACCGGGCGACCCGGACCTGCTGACGCTCAAGGCGCTGCGTCTCATCCAGAGCGCCGATGTGGTGGTCCATGACCGGCTGGTCAGCCCCGAGATCATGGCGCTGGTCCCCTCCGCGACGCGCCGCATCTCGGTCGGCAAGACCGCGGGCTTCCACTCGGTCCCGCAGGACCAGATCAACGCGCTGCTGGTCGAGCTGGCGCAGGCCGACCTGACCGTGGCGCGGCTGAAGGGCGGTGACCCGCTGATCTTCGGCCGCGGCTCGGAAGAGGCCGAGGAGCTTGCCGCCGCGGGCGTCGCCTATGCCTATGTGCCGGGGATCACCGCGGCGCAGGGGGCGGCGGCCTCGACGGGCGTGCCGCTCACCCACCGCGGGCTCGCCACGGGCGTGCGCTACGTCACCGGCCACCGCGCCGCGGACGAGGCGCTCGAGCTGGACTGGGAGAGCCTTGCCGACCCCGACACGACGCTGGTCGTCTATATGGGCGCGGCCAACATGGCCGAGATCGCCGCCCGGCTGATCGCCCACGGCCTGCCCATCGACCTGCCGGTGCTGGCCGTGGCCCACGCCACCACCCCGCGCGAGCGGCGCCTGCCCTCGACGTTGGCGCGGATCGCCGCGGACCTGGCCGCCGAGCCGATGGAGGCGCCGGTGCTGTTCATGATCGGCCGCGTCGCGGGGCTTTACGCCACCGCCGCGCTGCCCCTGCCGCGCGAGCTGAAGGCGGCGCATCTGCGCGTGGTCGGGCATGGCTGATCCCGGCGTGACCGCGGCCCTCTGCGCGGCCGCCCTGGCCGTCACGGGCGCGGTCGCGGCAACGCCTGACACGGCAGCGCCCGACACGGTTGCACCCGCGCGGGCGGCCGAGCTGCGCCACATGGTGGTGCAGGACTGCGGCTCATGCCACGGGCTGACGATGAGGGGCGGCCTCGGCAAGCCCATCACCCCCGCCGACCTCGCGGGGTTCGACACCGAGGGGCTGGCCGCGATCATCCTCGACGGCATCCCCGGCACCGCGATGCCCCCCTGGCGGCCCCTGATCTCAGAGGCCGACGCCCGCTGGATCGCCGACTACCTCAAGACGGAGAAGGTCGAATGACCCCGAAAACCCTGCTTACCCTCACGGCCCTCACGCTAGCCCTGCCGCTGGCCGCCGCCGCGCAGGCGCCCGAGGCCCAGCCGGCCCCGGCGGCACCTGCGCCCGCGGCCCCCGC
>NZ_JBHMQU010000022.1:0-69669 GCF_042435015.1 Paracoccus panacisoli
CCGAGGCCGGGGCGGACGGCTCGGCCGTCTGGGACGACCGCTGGCGCCTTCTGGGCCTGCCGCCTGGCGCCCGCGTCACCGCCACGACCCCCGCCGCGCTCGCTGCCCGCGACTGGCGCGGGGCGGGCCTGCCGCGTGTCGCGCTGCTTGCGGCCCCGGCGGTCGAGGCGGGCGGGCGCACCCTGCTGCCGCTGCTCGATCCGGGCGCCGGGGTCACCGCCACACCGCTGCGCGGGCGCGCCGATTGGCTCGCCATCCTGCGGGCGCATTGAACCCTCGCGCCCGAGCGCCTATTTTCAGCCGAAACCTGCTTTCCCCCCGCGGAGGATATGCCCTTGGGCAATGCGCGCAACATCGCCTTCTGGGTGGTCCTGTTCCTGATGATCCTGGCCCTGTTCAACGCCTTCGGCGGTGGCAGCGCGCAGATGAACAGCACCCAGATCAGCTATTCCGAGTTCCTCAAGCGCGTCGAGAACGACCAGGTGGTCGCCGCCACCATCGACGGCGAGCAGGTGATCGCCACCGGCAAGGACAACCGGCAGTACGTCACCGTCCGCCCGATGGGCGAGGACATCGCCGACAAGCTGATCGCCAATGACGTGGACGTGCGGGTCGAGCGCCAGCAGCAGTCCGGCTTCATGTCGCTTCTGGGCGTCTGGCTGCCCTTCATCCTGCTGATCGGTGTCTGGATCTTCATGATGAACCGGATGCAGGGCGGCGGCAAAGGCGGGGCGATGGGCTTCGGCAAGTCCAAGGCCAAGCTTCTGACCGAAAAGCACGGCCGGGTGACCTTCGACGACGTGGCCGGCATCGACGAGGCGAAGGAGGAGCTCGAGGAGATCGTCGAGTTCCTGCGCAACCCGCAGAAGTTCTCGCGCCTCGGCGGCAAGATCCCGAAAGGCGCGCTGCTGGTCGGCCCTCCGGGGACGGGCAAGACCCTGCTCGCCCGCGCCATCGCGGGTGAGGCGGGGGTGCCGTTCTTCACCATCTCGGGTTCTGACTTCGTCGAGATGTTCGTGGGCGTCGGCGCCAGCCGCGTGCGCGACATGTTCGAGCAGGCCAAGAAATCCGCCCCCTGCATCGTCTTCATCGACGAGATCGACGCGGTCGGCCGCGCCCGCGGCGTCGGCATTGGCGGCGGCAACGACGAGCGCGAGCAGACGCTGAACCAGCTTCTGGTCGAGATGGACGGGTTCGAGGCGAACGAGGGGATCATCATCATCGCCGCCACGAACCGCAAGGACGTGCTCGACCCGGCGCTGCTGCGTCCCGGCCGCTTCGATCGGCAGATCCACGTGCCGAACCCCGACATCAAGGGCCGCGAGAAGATCCTCAACGTCCACGCCCGCAAGGTGCCGCAGGGGCCGGACGTGGACCTGCGCCTGATCGCGCGGGGCACGCCGGGCTTCTCGGGGGCGGACCTGATGAACCTCGTGAACGAGGCGGCGCTGATGGCCGCGCGCATCGGCCGGCGCTTCGTCACGATGGAGGATTTCGAGAACGCCAAGGACAAGGTGATGCTCGGCGTCGAGCGCCGCTCGATGGTGCTGACGCCCGAGCAGAAGGAAAAGACCGCCTATCACGAGGCCGGCCACGCCATCGTCGGGCTGAGCCTTCCGAAGTGCGACCCGGTCTACAAGGCCACGATCATCCCGCGCGGCGGCGCGCTGGGGATGGTGGTCAGCCTGCCCGAGATGGACCGGCTGAACTACCACAAGGACGAGGCCAAGCAGAAGATCACCATGACGATGGCCGGCAAGGCGGCCGAGATCATCAAGTATGGCGAAGAGGGCGTCTCGAACGGCCCGGCCGGCGACATCCAGCAGGCCAGCGCGCTGGCCCGCGCGATGGTCATGCGCTGGGGGATGTCGGACAAGGTCGGCGCCGTGGACTATGCCGAGGCGCACGAGGGCTACTCGGGCAACACCGGCGGCTTCTCGGTCTCGGCCAAGACCAAGGAGATGATCGAGGAAGAGGTCCGCGAGCTGATCGAGGAGGGCTATCAGGAGGCCCGCCGCATCCTCACCGAGAAGGAAGAGCAGTTCGAGCGGCTGGCCAAGGGTCTGCTGGAGTACGAGACCCTGACCGGCGAGGAGATCGGCAAGGTCATCCGCGGCGAGGCGCTCGGCGGCGACGACGACACCCCGCCCTCGGCGATCCCCTCGGTCCCCGCGATCCCGCGGGTGCCCCCGGCGGGACAGGCGCCGGTGCCGACGGCCTGAGCTGTGTGAGAGGTTTGGAAAAGCCCCGGTTCGCGCCGGGGCTTTTTGCTGTGGTGGCGCGGGGTCGGGCTCCCGGTGCAAGTTGAGCGCCGGTTTGCTGTTGGGCGGTGCGCCGCTCGGTGCCCGGTCGTGGGTCAGGAGCTTGGCGCCACGGGAGGTGGTAACGCCCTGTTCATAGGCGACCGGCTGCGCCCCCCACCGCCGCCTCCCGCCGCGTCAGGCGAGGCGCGCCGCGTAGCGGTCGCGGACCACCCGGCTGATGAAGGTCGAAAGCCCCTCGCCGGCGCGGGCGAGGCGCGCCATGTGGTCGAAGTTGGCCTGACCCACCGACAGCACCGTATAGCGATAGATCGTCCCGCTCTTGAACCGCACGTCGATGTGCGCCGTGCCGAGCGTGTAGGCCGCGACCCCCGAGGGGCCCTGCGGATCGGCATAGGGTGTCATCGGATCTCCGGCATCAGGGGCAAGGCTCCGCCACGGGGGCGGGTGGGGTCAAGCCGCCACCCGCGCCCCCTTGCACAGCCGCCCGCCGCGGGGCAATGACCCCGCCATGACCGACCGGCCCGATCCCGCCTCGCTGCCCGACATGGATGCGCTGCGCGCCGCCATCGACGCGCTCGACCGCGAGATGGCCGCGCTGCTCGGCCGCCGCACCCGGCTGATCGACCGCGCGGCCGAGATCAAGGCCGCCGCCGGCCTGCCCGCCCGCATCGGCGCGCGGGTCGAGGAGGTCGCCGCCAACGCCCGCCGCAACGCCGCGGCCGAGGGCGTCGACCCGGACCTGGCCGAAGCGCTGTGGCGGGTCATGATGGAGCATTTCATCGCGCAAGAGGCGCGCGCGCTGGGGGAAACCGATGACCGCTGAGCTGATCGACGGAAAGGCCTTCGCCGCCGGGCTTCGCGCCCGCATCGCGGCCGAGGTGGCGGCGATGAAGGCCGCGCACGGCATCACCCCCGGCCTCGCCGTGGTGCTGGTCGGCGACGACCCGGCCTCGGGCGTCTATGTCCGCGCCAAGGGCAAGGCGACCGCCGAGGTGGGGATGGAGGGCTTCGCCCACCGCCTGCCTGCCGACACGCCCGAGGCCGAGCTGCTGGCGCTGATCGCGCGGCTGAACGATGACCCGGCGGTCAACGGCATCCTCGTGCAGTTGCCGCTGCCGGGGCACATGGACGAGGCCGCGGTGATCAACGCCATCGCGCCCGAGAAGGACGTGGACGGCTTCACGGTGCTCAACGCCGGGCGTCTGGCGACGGGGCAGAAGGCAATGGTGCCCTGCACGCCGCTGGGGTGCCTGATGCTGCTGCGCGACCGGCTGGGGTCGCTTGCGGGCCGCGACGCGCTGGTGATCGGGCGCTCGAACATCGTCGGCAAGCCGATGGCGCAGTTGCTCACCGCCGACAGCGCCACGGTGACGGTGGCGCACTCGCGCACCCGCGACCTGCCCGACCTCTGCCGGCGGGCCGAGATCGTCGTGGCCGCCGTGGGCCGTCCCCGCTTCGTGCAGGGCGACTGGCTGAAGCCCGGCGCCACGGTGATCGACGTCGGGATCAACCGGACCGAAGACGGGCTGGTCGGCGACGTGGATTTCGAGACCGCCCGCGCGGTCGCCGGCGCCATCACCCCGGTGCCGGGCGGGGTCGGGCCGATGACCATCGCCTGCCTGCTGGCCAACACCCTGACCGCAACGGCCCGCGTCCACGGCCTGGCCGACCCGCAGGGGCTGACGCCCTGAGGCGCGTCACCAGCGTGGGCGCCTCTGCGCCCGCGCGCCTCACGCCCCGCCGTATTTCTTCCCGCTGCGTGCGATCAGCCAGTCCATCGCCGCCATCAGCAGCCCCGAGACCACGAACACCACGTGGATGATGACCAGCCAGCGCAGCTCGCGGTCGCCCAGCGGGGTGATGCCGGGGCGCCCGAGCTCCATGAACCGCTTGAGCAGGTCGATGGCCGAAATCGCCACGATCGATGCGATCAGCTTCATCTTCAGCCCCGAGAAATCGACCGTGCCCATCCACGACGGCCGCTCGTGCTGCGCATCGAGGTCGAGCTTCGAGACGAAGTTCTCATACCCCGAGAAGATCACGATGAGCAGCAGGTTGGCCGCCAGCGTCAGGTCGATGAGCGAGAGCGAGGCGAGGATCGCCGTCTCGGCGCTCATGGTCAG
The DNA here is from genome assembly GCF_042435015.1 of Paracoccus panacisoli. NCBI lineage: Bacteria > Pseudomonadati > Pseudomonadota > Alphaproteobacteria > Rhodobacterales > Paracoccaceae > Paracoccus > Paracoccus panacisoli. The sequence continues at coordinate 4,388 of NZ_JBHMQU010000022.1, forward strand.
GGCCTGCGGCACGTAATAGGCGACCTGGCGCAGGAACACGACCACCATCATCACCAGCGCGCCGATCAGCCCGAGATACATCGGCGCCATCAGCCAGCGGGTGGCAAAGAGCGCGCGCTCGAACTTCTGTTCCATCGGGGTCCTCGTCGGGGGGGGGCTGGATCGGCGGCCGCATAGACCGGCGGGCGGGCGTCGGGCAAGGGGGCAGGGGAGACGTCGCTGCGGCCCGTACGGGGCAAAGGCACCCACGGCCCGGAAAGCCCCCCGCAGCCCTTCGGGCTTTCCGCATCCGCCGTTCTGCGGTAAACCCGCGCCGACGCCCCCTTTCGCCGCAGAAGGCCCCTCGCCATGAGATTTTTCGTTGACACCGCCGACATCGCCGCGATCCGCGAGCTGCACGAGCTGGGGATGGTGGACGGGGTCACCACGAACCCCTCGCTGATCCTCAAGTCCGGGCGCGACATCGCCGAGGTCACCAAGGAGATCTGCGATCTCGTCCCCGGCCCGGTCTCGGCCGAGGTCGTCTCGGAAAAGGCCGAGGACATGATCCGCGAGGGCAAGCATCTGGCCCGGATCGCCCCCAATGTCACCGTCAAGGTGCCGCTGACCTGGGACGGGCTGAAGGCCTGCAAGGCGCTGACCGACGACGGCCACATGGTCAACGTCACGCTGTGCTTCACCCCCGCGCAGGCGATCCTCGCGGCCAAGGCAGGCGCCACGTTCATCTCGCCCTTCATCGGCCGGCTGGACGACATCGGGCTGGACGGGATGGAGCTCATCGCCGACATCCGCACGATCTATGACAACTACGGGTATGAGACGAACCTGCTCGCCGCCTCGATCCGCTCGGTCAACCACATCATCGAATGCGCCCGGATCGGCGCCGACGTGATCACCGCCCCGCCCGCGGTCATCAAGGCGATGGCGAACCACGTGCTGACCGACAAGGGGCTTGAGCAGTTCAACGCCGACTGGGCCAAGACCGGCCAGAAGATCGGCGCATGACCGGCGAGGCCGAGGGCCAGCCCGAGGGCGCGGCCGTGACGGCGGACGCGGCCCCGGCCGAGGGCGACGCCGCCGCGCTTTCGCCCGAGACCCGCGCCCGGCTGCTGGCCGAGCCGGGGCTGATCCTCGCCGACCGCGAGCTGATGCGCGCGCTCGTCGCCGCGCGCGAGGCCGAGCAGGGCGCCAACGTCATCGACATCCGCGGCCGCGCGATGGAGGCGCTCGAGCATCGGCTCGACCGGCTCGAGAGCGCCCATGAAAGCGTGATCTCGGCCGCCTATGAAAACCAGTCCGGCACTCAGGTCATCCACCGCGCGGTGCTGGCGCTGATCGAGCCGATGGACTTCGCGGGGTTCCTCGAGACGCTCGACAGCGACGTGGCGCCGATCCTGCGGGTCGAGACCCTGCGGCTGGTGATGGAGGGGGCCGAAGGCACCGCCCCCAGCGCCGACACCGGCCCGCTGGTGGTCGCCCCCGAGGGCAGCGTGGCGCGGATGATCGCGGCCGGGCGGCGCGCCCCGCGCGGCGACGACATCATCCTGCGGCGCGCGAGCGGCGAGACGCGGGCCGTCCACGGCACCGAGGTAGCGTCCGAGGCGCTCTTGCCGCTCGACCTCGGCGCCGGTCGCCGCCCGGCGCTGCTGGTCATGGGCTCGCTCGACCCGACGCGGTTCTCGCCGGCGCAAGGCACCGACCTGCTGCGGTTCTTCGCCCAGGTGTTCCGGCTGGTGCTGATCGGCTGGCTTCGGGAATGAGCCGGGCGCCGGCCCCGTCGGCGCCCCTCACTCCGCTGGCCCTCGCGCCGGCGATGGCCGATGCGCTGGCGCGCTGGCTCGAGGGTGAGCGCAGCACCCGTGGCCGGGCCGCTCACACCATCACCGCCTATCAGGGCGACCTGCTGGCGTTTCTCGCTTTCCTCGGCGGCTATCACGGCACCCCGGCGCTGCCCGCGACGCTCGCCGACCTGACCCAGACCGACCTGCGCGCCTTTGCCGCCGCCGAGCGCGCCCGCGGCCTCTCGCCCCGCAGCCTCGCCCGCCGGCTCTCGGCGGTGCGGGGGTTCCTGCGCTGGATGTCGGACCGCGAGGGGTTCGACGCCTCGCGCGCGCTGTCGGCGCGCGGTCCGCGCTACCGCCGCAGCCTGCCGCGGCCCATCGCCCCGGCGCAGGCCCGCGCGGTGCTGGACCTCGCCGGCGCGCAGCACCCGACGCCGTGGATCGCGGCGCGGGATGCGGCGGTGCTGACGCTGCTCTACGGGCTGGGGCTGCGGATTTCCGAGGCGCTGGCGCTCGACGGGCAGGACTGGCCTTTCGCTGAGGCGCTGCGGGTCCGCGGCAAGGGCGGGAAAGAGCGGGTGGTGCCGGTGCTGCCCGCGGCGCGGGCGGCGGTGGCCGACTATCTGCGCCTCGCGCCCTTCACGCCGCAGAAGGACGAGCCGCTGTTCCGCGGCGCCCGCGGCGGGCGGCTTGCGCCGGGGCAGGTGCAGGGCGCGATGGCCGCGCTGCGGCAGGCGCTCGGCCTGCCCGAGACGGCGACGCCGCACGCACTGCGGCACAGCTTCGCCACCCATCTGCTGGCGGCGGGGGGCGACCTCAGGACCATCCAGCAACTGCTGGGCCACGCGCGGCTGTCCACGACGCAGGTCTATACCGGCGTCGATGACGCGCGGCTGGTGGCCGTCCACCGCGCCGCGCACCCGCGGGCCTGAGGCGCGCCTCAGGCGGGGCGCGGGAACACCCAGACCATCCGGTGGCGATAGACCGCGCCGCGCCGCAGGATCGCCGAGGGGAAATCGGCCCGGTTCGGCGCATCAGGCCAGGCCCCCGGCTCAAGGCAGACCGCCCCCCAGCGCCGCGCCATCCCGCCGCCTTGCAGTGCCACCCCGGCCAGCCCGTTGCCGGTATAGACCTGCATCCCCGGCGCATCGGTCCAGAGCACCATCCGCCGCCCCGAGCGCGGGTGCGACAGCGTCGCCGCCGCGCGCAGCCCGTGCCCGTCGAGCGCGAGGCAATGGTCGATCCCGCCCATCGCCGCGATCTGCGGATGCGGGGCGGCCAGCCGCTCGCCCAGCCGCGCCGGGGTGCGCAGGTCGAAGGGCGTGCCCGCGACCGGCGCGGGCGCCTCGGGCAGGGGGATCGCCGCGGGCGTGACGGGCAGATAGCGCCGCGCCGCGACGCCGAGGCGGTGGTCCTCGATCGTCTCGTCGCCGCCCGACAGGTTGAGATAGGCGTGGTTCGTGAGGCTCACCGGGGTCGCCCGGTCGGTCGTCGCGGTGAGGGTGAGCGCCAGCCGCACGCCTGCGGCGTCTTCGCTCAGCGCATAGGCGGCCTCGGCTGTGAGCCGCCCGGGAAAGCCCTGATCGCCGTCCGGGCTGGACAGGCGCAGCGTCACCCCGCGCGGGTCGGGCGCCAACACCTGCCAGACGCGGGCATCGAACCCCTCGGCGCCGCCATGCAGGCAGTTCGGCCCGTCGTTGGCGCTCAGCCTGTGGGTCGTGCCATCGAGCGCAAAGGCCGCCCCGGCGATCCGGTTGGCATAGCGCCCGACCGTGACGCCCATGTAGGGGCCGCCGCCGCGGGTGGCGGGGGACAGCAGCACGTCGGCCAGCCGCCCGGCGCGGTCGGGCAGCACCAGCGCCGTGAGCGTCGCGCCCAGCGGGTCGATCCCGGCCCAGACCCCCGAGGGCAGGGCCAGCCGGATCAATAGGTGGCCCGCCCGCCCGACAGGTCGAACACCGCGCCGGTGGAAAAGGCGCAGTCCTCGGACGCGAGCCAGGCGACCATCGCGGCGGCCTCGGCGGGTTCCAGGAACCGCTTCATCGGGATCTTCGCCAGCATATAGTCGATGTGCTGCGGGCTCATCTGGTCGAAGATCGGGGTGCGCGCCGCGGCGGGCGTCACGCAGTTCACCAGCACGCCGGTCTCGGCCAGCTCCTTGCCCAGCGACTTCGTGAGCGCGATCACACCGGCCTTCGAGGCCGAGTAATGCGCGGCGTTCGGGTTCCCCTCCTTCGCCGCGACCGAGGCGATGTTGACGATCCGCCCGTAGCCGCGACTGACCATCCCGGGCACCAGCGCGCGGCAGGTCAGGTAGGGGGCGGTCAGGTTCACCTCCATCACCCGGCGCCAGATGTCGGGCGCGATCTCCCATGTCGGCGCGTTGCCACCGGTGATGCCGGCGTTGTTCACGAGGATGTCGACCGCGCCGGCGGCGCCCGCGGCGGCGGTCACGGCGGCCTCGTCGGTCAGGTCGAGCCGGCGGGCGGTGGCGCCGAGGACGTCGGCCGTGGGCGTGGCGTCCTGCACGTCCCAGATCTCGACGCGGGCGCCGCTGGCGGCGAGGCGCTCGGCGATGGCGCGGCCGAGGCCCTGGGCGCCGCCGGTGACGACGGCGCGGCGGCCGTCGAGGTCGATGCGGTTCATGTCGTCTCGCTTTCCTCTGCGGGGGCGGGGCGGTCGGCGGGGCGCGGGTCGGGGCGCGCCGGCATCCCCGGCCCCAGCACCTGCGTCAGAAGCGCAAGCTGGTCGCGGTCGGCCCGCGCCCGGTGGGCGAGGTGGGCGGCGTGCGCGGCCTCGGGGTCGCCCGCGAGCACTGCCTGAAGGATCACCCGATGCTCGCGGTTCGAATCCTCGGGCAGCGGCCGGTGCGGCAGGATCAGCCGCCGGCCGCGATACTGCTGGCCCCAGTATTCCCCGATCGACCTGAGCAGCCGGGCGTTGCCGCAGAGCCCCACCAGCGTCGAGTGGAAGTCGTCGTCGAGGTCCGACCAGCGGGCGATGTCCCCGGCCTCGGTCGCGCGCTCCATCCGCTGGACGAGCTGGGTCAGCCGGGCGGCATCGGCGGGCGCGGGGGGACGGGCCGCGGCCAGCGCCACGGCGCGCACCTCGAGCGCCGAGAACACGTCGAGGATGTCGCGGAAATCGCTCACCGTCAGGTCGATCACCGTGACCCCGTGGCGGGGGCGGATCAGCACCAGCCCCTCTTCGGCCAGCCGGATCAGCGCCTCGCGCACCGGGGTCCGCGACAGGCCCAGAAGCGCCGCGATCTCGGTCTCGAGCAGCGTCGTGCCGGGGGCGAGGCGGCCGTTCAGGATGCGGTAGCGCAGGTCCAGATAGGCTCGGTCGCGGGCGTTCAGCCCGCCCGCGCCGGGCGGCAGCGGGCGGGGTCGCGCGGCCCGGAAGGGCGGGGCGCCGGTGGCGTTCATCCCTGCGGTTCCCCGGCAGCAGCGGCGTCGGTGTCGCGGATATGGGCGCGGATCACGTCGTCGAAATCCGTGTCGGCGGTGAACCCGAGGGCGGCCGCGCGGGTCGCGTCGAAGCGCCGCGGCCAGCCGGCAACGATGCCGCGGATGGTAGCGTCGGGCTGGCGGCGGATGCGGGCCACGGCCTCGGGCCCGGCGACACGGCCGAGGGCCGCGATCATCTCGCCCACGGTGATGGCAAGGCCCGGCATGGTCAGGCAGCGCCGCGCGCCGAGGGCGCCGGTGTCCATGGTCGCGGCGTGGATCAGGAACCCGGTCGCCGACGCGGGCGAGGCCATCCAGTGCAGCACCTCGTCCTCGACCGGCAGGATCGCCTCGAGCCCGGCCAGCGGCTCGCGGATGATGCCCGAGAAGAACCCCGAGGCCGCCTTGTTCGCCGCGCCGGGCCGCACCACGATGGTCGGGAGGCGGATGCCCACCCCGTAGCAGATGCCGCGGCGTGAATAGTCGTTGAGCAGCAGCTCGCCGATCATCTTCTGGGTGCCGTAGCTGGTCATCGGCGCGGTCAGGAACTCGTCGCCGATGGCCTCGGGGAAGGGGGCCCCGAAGACGGCGATCGAGGATGTATACACAACCCGCGGGTGGTAGTCGCCGAGCGCGCGGATCGCCTCGAACACCAGCCGGGTGCCGTCGAGGTTGATGCGGTAGCCCTTGTCGAAATCCGCCTCGGCCTCGCCCGAGACGATGGCGGCGAGGTGGAAGATGACCTCCGGCCGCTCGGCCACCAGCGCGGTCACGGTGGCCTCGTCGGCGATGTCGCCGGTGCGCACGGTGATCGCGGTGCGGTCCGATGCGGGGGTGGTGGCGGGCACCACGTCGAAGAGCGTGATTTCCTCGACCGGCGTGCCGCCGAGGCTGCCGTCGGCGACCAGCCGGGCAGCGAGGTTGCGGCCGACCATGCCCGCCCCGCCCAGGATCAGAACCCTCATGCCGCGTCCCCCCTAGCTCGCTGATGTATACATTGCCAAGCGCCGGGGGGCGGATCAAGGGGCGTCAGGGGCCGAGCAGCCCGCGTCCGGCGAGGTTGCGCATCAGCGCTGCGGCCCCGAACCGCCACGGCGGGCACTCGGTCGACAGCCGCACGGTGTCGGTCAGCGCCCCGAGCGCCGGTTCGCTGATCGTCACCACGTCGCCCGGATGGTGGGTGAAGCCCTGCCCGGGCGCGTCGCGGTCCTGCGTCGGGGCGAAGAGCGTGCCGAGATACAGCATGAACCCGTCGGGATACTGGTGGTGCGGCCCCACCGCCTGCGCCACCAGATCAGCCGGATCGCGGCTGATCTGGTCCATCGAGGATCGCCCGTCCAGCACGAACCCGTCCGCTCCCTCGACCCGCAGCGTCAGCTCGGCCCGGCGCACCTCGTCGAGCCCGTAGCCCGCGTCGAACAACCGGATGAACGGCCCGATGGCGGCCGAGGCGTTGTTGTCCTTGGCCTTGCCGAGCAGCAGCGCCGAGCGCCCCTCGACGTCGCGCAGGTTCACGTCGTTGCCGAGCGTCGCGCCCCTGATCAGGCCGCGCGAATCGACGGCGAGCACGATTTCCGGCTCGGGGTTGTTCCAGCGGCTGATCGGGTGCAGCCCGACCTCGGCCCCCCAGCCGACCGAGGCCATCGGCTGGCACTTGGTGAAGATTTCCGCGTCCGGGCCGATCCCGACCTCGAGATACTGCGACCAGAGCCCCTCGGCCTTGAGGATTCGGGCGACCTCGGCGGCACGGTCCGAGCCGGGCACGATGCCGCGCAGGTTGGCGCCGGTGGCCGCGCCGATGCGGTCGCGGATGCCGGCGGCGAGGTCGGGGTCGCCCGCCGCCTGTTCCTCGATCACCCGTTCGACCATCGAGGCGGCGAAGGTCACGCCCGAGGCCTTGATCGCCTGCAGGTCGGCGGGCGAGAGCAGTCGCGCGGCGTCCTCGCCCCCCGCCGTCGCGGCGAAATCGGCCAGCGCGCCGATGTCCTCGCCGGACTGCGCGGCGATCCAGCCGGCCGGGTCGTCCATCTCGAGCAGGTCGCGCATCGTCGGCGCGGCGGGGGTGGTCACGTCGACCAGCCGGCCGTCCCGGTGCACGACCAGCGCCGGGCCGATCCCGGGCCGCCAGACGCGGCCGACGAACATCCCCTCGGGCGGAAGCGGCATCATCTTCCCCATCTCAGCACCACCGGGTCGAGCCGCCGCGCGAGGTCGATGGCCATGGCCCGCGTCGCCGGGTGCAGGGGCGGGATCGGGTGGCGGCAGGCGTCCGAGCCGATCACGCCCCCCTCGACCATCAGCGCCTTGGCGGCGCGAAAGCCGCATTGCCGGTTCTCGTGGTTCACGAAGGGCAGGATGCGGGCATAGGCCTCCGTCGCGCCCTCGCGGTCGCCCGCGGCCCAGAGGTCCAGCACCGGCCTGATCTGGTCCACGATCGAGGCCGAGGTCATCGACCCCGTCGCGCCGGCGTCGAGATCGGCGAGCAACGTGATCGCCTCTTCCCCGTCCATCGGCGCCTCGATGGCCGCGCCGCCCTCGGCGATCAGCGCGCGCAGCTTGGCGGCGGCCTGCACGGATTCGATCTTGAAGAGCTTCACCATCTCGATCTCGCGCGCCATCCGCACCAGCAGCGGCACGGTCAGCTCGACCCCCGACATCGGCGCGTCCTGCACCATGATGGGGAGGCCGACCTCACCCACCGCGGCGAACTGCTCGAAGGTCTGGTCTGGCGTGCCGCGCAGCGTGGCGCCGTGATAGGGCGCCATCATCATCACCGCCGCCGCCCCCTGCGCTTTGGCGCGGCGCGCGCGCTCGACCGCGATCCGTGTGGCGAAATGGCTGATCGTGACGATCACCGGCACCCGCCCCGCGACGTGGTCGAGCGAGAGGCGCGTCAGCGTCTCGCGCTCGCCATCGGCCAGCAGGAACTGTTCCGAGAAATTGGCGAGGATGCAGATCCCCGTCGCGCCCTGGTCGATGATGCAGTCGAGCACCCGCGTCATGCCGTCAAGGTCGAGCGTCCCGTCATCATGAAACGGCGTCGGCGCCACCGGCCAGATGCCTTCCCAACCCGCCATCTGCGCGCCCTCCCCGCCGCTTGCGTCGCGGGGATTATGGTATACCATCCGGGCAGCAGCAAGCCGTGGAAGGTGGCCCATGTCCGACACCCGCGCCAACAAGCGCTTTCGCAGCCAGGAATGGTTCGACAACCCGAACAACCCGGGCATGACGGCGCTGTATCTCGAGCGCTACCAGAACAGCACCTACACGCGCGAGGAACTGACCAGCGAAAAGCCGATCATCGGTATCGCCCAGACCGGCAGCGACATCGCGCCCTGCAACAAGATCCACGTCTTCCTGATGGACCGCATCAAGGAGGGCATCCGCGCCGCCGGCGGCGTCCCGATGGAGTTTCCGGTCCACCCGATCCAGGAGACCGGCAAGCGCCCGACCGCCGCGCTCGACCGCAACCTCGCCTATCTGGGGCTGGTCGAGGTGCTGCACGGCTATCCGCTCGACGGGGTGGTGCTGACCACCGGCTGCGACAAGACCACCCCCGCCATGCTGATGGGGGCGGCGACCGTGGACCTGCCCGCGATCACACTCAACGGGGGGCCGATGCTCGACGGCTGGTGGCAGGGGAAGCGCGCGGGCTCGGGCACCATCGTCTGGGAAAGCCGGCGGCTGCTCAGCGAGGGCAAGATCGACTACCCCGAGTTCATCGAGCGGGTCTGCGCCTCGGCCCCCTCGCTCGGGCATTGCAACACGATGGGCACGGCCAGCACCATGAACGCCATGGCCGAGGCGCTGGGGATGAGCCTGCCCGGCTGCTCGGCCATTCCCGCGCCGTTCCGCGAGCGGATGGCGATGGCCTATGAGACCGGCAAGCGGATCGTCCAGATGGTGCTCGACGACCTCAAGCCCTCGGACATCCTGACCCGCGCGGCCTTCGAGAACGCGATCCGCGTCAACACCGCCATCGGCGGCTCGACCAACGCGCCGCCGCATCTGCAGGCGGTGGCCCGCCACGCCGGGGTCGAACTTGACGTGCAGGACTGGGAAACGGTGGGCTTCGAGCTGCCGCTGCTCGTCAACATGCAGCCCGCGGGCGAATACCTGGGCGAGAGCTTCTTCCGCGCCGGCGGCGTCGCCGCGGTGATGGGTGAGCTGCTTCAGGCGGGGCTGCTCAACGAGGGCGCGATGACCGTGACCGGGCGGACGGCGGGCGAGAACGTCGCCGCGATCCGCTCGACCGACCGGGCGGTGATCCGGCCGGTCAGCGATCCGCTGCGCGAGCGGGCCGGGTTCCTCGTCCTCTCGGGCAATTTGTTCGATTCGGCGCTGATGAAGACCAGCGTGATCTCGGCCGATTTCCGGCAGCGCTTCCTGTCCGAGCCGGGGCGCGAGGGGGTGTTCGAGGCCCGCGCCATCGTCTTCGAGGGGCCCGAGGACTACCACGCCCGGATCAACGATGCGGCGCTGGGCATCGACGAGCACTGCATCCTCTTCATCCGCAACGTCGGCTGCGTCGGCTATCCGGGCAGCGCCGAGGTGGTGAACATGCAGCCGCCGGACGCGATGATCCGGCAGGGCATCAACCACATGCCGACCGTCGGCGACGGGCGGCAGTCGGGGACGTCGGAAAGCCCCTCGATCCTCAACGCCTCGCCCGAGGCGGCGGTGGGGGGCGGGCTGGCGCTGCTCGAGACCGGGGACCGGGTGCGGCTGGACCTGAACGCCCGGCGGCTCGACGCGCTGGTGGATGCGGAGGACTGGGCGGCGCGGCGCGCGGCGTGGACGCCACCCGAGCTCGTCAACCAGACCCCGTGGGAGGAGATCTATCGCAAGGAGGTCGGGCAGCTTGCGCAGGGCGGCTGCCTCGAGCTGGCGACGGCCTATCAGCGGGTGGTCAAGACGCTGCCGCGGGATAACCACTGACGGGGGCCGAGCGATGGCGAACGGGATCATCATCACCGGCGCGGGCAGCGGCATCGGCCGGGTCACGGCGCGGCGGTTCCTCGACGCCGGCTGGCGGGTCGGGCTGATCGGCCGGCGCGAGGAGGCGCTGCGCGAGACGGCCGGCGACAGCGGCGCGCTGGTCCTGCCCTGCGACGTCTGCGACGCGGGCGCGGTGGACGCGGCGTTCGACCGCGCGGCGGCGGAATGGGGCCGGGTGGACGTGCTCTTCAACAACGCCGGGACCGGGCTGGTCGCCCAGACCCCCGACGAGGTTGCCCCCGACGAGTTCCGCCGGGTGATCGAGGTCAACGTGACCGGCGTCTTCCTGTGCGCCCGCGCGGCATTCCGCATCATGCGGGCGCAATCGCCGCAGGGCGGGCGGATCATCAACAACGGCTCGGTCTCGGCCCACGCGCCGCGGCCCGGCTCGATCGGCTACACGACCTCGAAACACGCGGTGACGGGGATCACGCGGTCGATCAGCCTCGACGGGCGGCCCTTCAACATCGCCTGCGGGCAGATCGACATCGGCAACGCGCTGACCGAGATGGCGGTGCCGATGACCAAAGGGGTTCCGCAGGCGGACGGCTCGACGCGGATCGAGCCGGTGATGGACGCGATGGCGGTGGCCGACACGGTGCTGCACATGGCGTCGCTGCCCGAGGGGCGAACGTGCAGTTCGTGACGGTGATGGCGACCAACATGCCGTTCATCGGCCGCGGCTGATGGGCGCCCCGGCCGAGGCGCTGCCGCAGGGGCTGTCGCTCTTCGACCTCAGCGGGCGGCGGGCGCTGGTCACCGGCGCTTCGCAAGGGATCGGGCTGGCGCTGGCGCGCGGGCTGGCCGCGGCGGGCGCCGCGGTGGTGCTGAACGCCCGCGACGCGGCCCGCCTCGATGCCGCGGCCGAGGGGCCGGCGGCGGCGGGCCACGAGGTCGCCACGCTGCCCTTCGACGTGACCGACCATGCCGCCGCCCGCGCCGCGGTGGACGGGTTCGAGGGGCGCGTCGGTCCCATCGACATCCTGATCAACAACGCGGGCCAGCAGCACCGCGGCCCGCTCGAGACATTTCCCGACGATGCCTTCCAGCGCCTGTTGCAGGTCAATGTGGCGAGCGTCTTCAACGTGGCGCAGGCCTGCGCGCGGCACATGATCGCGCGGGGGCGGGGGCATATCATCAACATCTGCTCGGTCCAGTCGGCGCTCGCCCGGCCGGGCATCGCGCCCTACACGGCGACCAAGGGGGCGGTGGCGAACCTGACCAAGGGGATGGCGACCGACTGGGCGCAGCACGGGCTGAACTGCAACGGCCTCGCGCCCGGGTATTTCGAGACGCCGCTCAACGCCGCGCTGGTCGCCGATCCGGCGTTCAGCGACTGGCTGGCCCGGCGCACCCCCGCCGGCCGCTGGGGCCGGGTCGAGGAGCTGGTCGGCGCGGCGGTGTTCCTGTCGTCGGACGCTGCGTCCTTCGTCAACGGCACGGTGATTTACGTGGATGGCGGCATCACCGCCGCGTTGTAAGGATTGGGCATGACCGGGATTCTCGCCATCGGCCGCTACACCGACACCGACCGCGACGCGCTGGCGGCGATGGGGGCGCAGGCGCTGCCCGACCTCGGCGCGCTGGCCGGGCTGGACGAGGCCGCGCGCGCGGCGGTGCGCGGGGTGGCCTATGCCGGGCACGCGCCCTTCGGCGGGGTCGAGATGGACCTGCTGCCGGGGCTGCGGGTGATCGCCAACTTCGGCGTGGGCTACGACGCCATCGACGTGGCGGCGGCAAGCGCGCACGGCGTCACCGTGACCAACACCCCCGAAGTGCTGAACGACGACGTGGCGGACCTCGCCGTGGGGATGTGGATCGCGCTGCTGCGCGGGTTCGAGCCGGGCATCGCCGCCGTCCGCTCGGGCCGCTGGGCCGCGGAGGGCGGGCCGCCGCTGGCGCGCAAGGCCTCGGGGCGGACGGTCGGCATCCTCGGGCTCGGTCGGATCGGGCGCGAGATCGCCGACCGGCTGACGGCCTTCAAGTGCCCCGTCCACTACTGGTCGCGCCACCCGAAAGAGACGCCGCCCGGCTGGACCGCGCACCCCGACCCGCTGGCGCTGGCCCGCGCGGTCGACGACCTGTTCGTGATCGTGGTCGGCGGCCCGGACACCGAGGGGATGGTGTCGGCGGCAATCATCGACGCGCTCGGCCCCGAGGGGGTGCTGGTCAACGTCTCGCGCGGCAGCGTGGTGGACGAGGGCGCCCTGACCCGGGCGCTGGCCCAGGGGCGGCTGGGGGGCGCGGCGCTTGACGTGTTCCGCGCCGAACCTTCGGTCGACCCGGAGCTCGCGCGGCTCGGCAACCTGCTGCCGCTGCCGCATATCGGATCGGCCACGGTCGAGACGCGGGCCGCGATGGGGGCGCTGCAACGGCGCAACCTCGCCGCCGTCCTCGCCGGACGGCCCCCCGAAACGCCGGTCAACTGACCGGCCCCGACAGGCGAGGCGGCCCCCGTATGAGCGAAGCCAGCGCAACCCCCGACTCCGACGGCGACGGCCCCGGCGACCACCCCGGCGAGGGGGCCGAGGCCGCGACCATCCCCGCCGCCATCGCCGACCGGCTGCGGCGCGAGATCCTGACCGGCACCATCCCGCCCGGCAGCCCGATCAAGGAACGCGACCACGCCGAGCGCCTCGGCATCAGCCGCACCCCCCTGCGCGAGGCGGTCCGCATCCTCGCGCAAGAGGGGCTGGTGACGCTGCGCCCGCTGCGCAGCCCGCTGGTCACCGACATGACCCGGGCCGAGGCGCTGGACGAGGTGGCGGTGCTCAGGCTCCTCGAACTGCACGGGGGCGAACTCGCCTGCGCCCACGCGACCGAGGCCGAGATCGCCGCCATCGCCGCGCTGGCGCGCACGGTCGAGGCGAACCACGCCGAGGGTGACCCGCTCGAGGTGTTCGACCTCGACATGAAGATGCACCGCGCCATCGTCGCCGCCGGCCACAACGCCGCGCTGAGCCGCAGCCACGAGGAATACCTCGCCCGGCTCTGGCGCATCCGCTATCTGTCGGCGCGGCGGCGGTCGGATGCGGCGCAGGTGCTGGCCGACCACCGCGGCATGGTCGCGGCGCTCAGGGCGCGGGATGCGGGCGCGATGCAGCGGCACATGGCAAGCCACCTCGACAACCTCAGCCGCAACGTGGCGCGGCATTTCGACGAACTCGACGCCCCGCCGCCGGGCTGAGGCGCGGCGCTACTCGCTGCGCTTCTCGGCGTGGTAGGGGCCGGTGACGATCGCGCACTCGGCCGCGGTGTCGCCGTAGGTCGCCCATTCGGTCGGCGTCGTCGGCCCCGGCGGGGGCAGCTCGTCGCGCTTCCACGACAGGTGCAGATGCGCCTTGGCGATGAACATCCCGGTGATCGGCGCGGTCAGGAACAGGAACAGCGCGATCATGAACTCGTGCCAGCTCACGATCCCGTAGCGGAACCACATCGTCGCCATCGACGCGATCAGCACCGCGCCCACCCCCAGCGTCGCCGCCTTGGTCGGCGCGTGCAGCCGCGTCATCGGGTCGGGCAGGCGCACCAGCCCCCAGCCGCCGACGACCCCGAACACCCCGCCGACGACCAGCAGGAAGGCGATGAAGATCTCTGCGACGAGGCTCATTCGATGATGTCCCCCCTGAGCACGAACTTGGCGAAGGCCACGGTCGAGACGAAGCCGACCATGGCGAACAGCATCGTCGCCTCGAAATACATCGCCGTCCCCTCGCGGATGCCGAACAGCGTGATCAGCGCGATCATGTTGATCGCCATCGTGTCGAGCGCCAGCACCCGGTCGCTCAACCCCGGCGCAAAGACGACGCGGTAGAGGCAGAAGAGCTGCGCCAGCGCATAGCAGCCGAAGGCGAAGGCGAGCGCGAGATCGAGAAGGCCCATGCCGAACAGCGTCATGCGAAGATCTCCAGCAGCCGGGCCTCGTAACGGCCCTTGATGTCGTCGAGCACCGATTGCGGGTCCGGCGCGTGCAGGCAGTGGACGAGCAGCACCTTGCCGTCCTCGCTCAGGTCGCAGCTCACGGTGCCGGGGGTGAGGGTGATGGTGCCGGCGAGCACCGAGATCGCCTCGGGCGTGGTCAGCGCCAGCGGGACCGGCAGCCAGACCGGGCGCAGGTCGTGCTTGGGCATGAAAAGCACGATCCGGGCCACCGAGATGTTGGCCACGATGATGTCCCAGATCACGATGACGATGTAGGCCGCGATCTTGACCGGGTTGTGGATGCGGGCGCGGTCGGGCCAGTAGGGCGCGGTCGCCACCGGCACCACGAGGCCGATCACCAGCGCGAACACCAGCGAGCCCCAGGCGAAGCGGTTGACGAGCAGGATCCAGACCAGCGCGCAGACCAGCGACAGGACCGGGTGGGGCAGGATGCGGCGGATCATTTCGTGCCCTCCTGCCGCAGCAGCACCGCCTCGACATAGGGGGCGGGGTCGACCAGTTGCCGGGCGGTGGCCTGAGCATAGTCCATCATCGGCCCGGCGAACACCGTCAGCAGCGCCATGCCGGCGATCAGCGTGGCGGTGGCGGTCAGCGCAAGCCACGGGGCCGGGGCGTCGGCGAGGTCCTGGATGCACTCGTCAGGCTCGACCTTCGGCGGCAGCGGGCGCTGGTCGTTCGGCGCCACCACCACCCGGGCGGGCTCGGGGCCGTGCTGGTGGGCGCGCCAGAACACCGTCGAGCCGGCGCGGGCGAAGCCGTAGATGGCGATGAGCGAGGTGACGAGGATCACGCTCCAGATCAGCAGGGTGTGGTCGCTGTGCCGGCTGGCCTGCAGGATGGCGAGTTTGCCGAGGAAGCCCGAAAGCGGCGGCAGGCCGGCGATGCCGATGGCGGCGGCGAAGAACAGCGCGCCGACGATCCCGCCCTGGGCGATGGGCGGCATGGGGCGCAGCCACAGGCTGCCGCCCGCGCGGCGCCCGCCGATCAGGTCCACGACGAGGAACAGCGCCGCCGCGGCGAGGGTCGAGTGGACGAGATACCAGATCCCCGCCGAAAGGCCGGGCAGGCGGAACTGCGCCACCCCGATCATCAGCGTCCCGACCGAGCCGAGCGCCGCGAAGGCCGCGACCCGGCCGAGGTGGCGCGAGCCGAGGATGCCGAGTTGCCCCACCACCAGCGTGACCAGCGCCGCGGGCAGCAGCAGGTCGGCGGCAAAACGCTCGATGACGCTGTCCGAGGGGAAGACGAGGGTGAAGAAGCGGATGATCGCGTAGGCCCCGACCTTGGTCATGATCGCGAACAGGGCGGCGGCCGGGCCGGGGGCGCGGGCATAGGTCGAGGGCAGCCAGAAATGCAGCGGCACCAGCGCCGCCTTGACCGCGAACACCAGCATCAGAAGCACCGCGCCGGTCCTGAGCAGCGCGGTGTCCTGCGGCGGCAGCTGCGCCACCCGCACCGCGAGGTCGGCCATGTTCAGCGTCCCGGTGACGGCATAGATCGTCCCCAGCGCAGCGAGGAACAGGCACGACCCGGCGAGGTTGTAGACCACATACTGCACGCCCGCGCGCAGCCGCATCTCGCCCCCGCCGTGGATCATCAGCCCGTAGCTGGCGATCAGCAGCACCTCGAAGAAGACGAACAGGTTGAAGGCGTCGCCGGTCAGGAACGCGCCGCTGATCCCCATGAGCTGAAACTGCCACAGCGCGTGGAAATGCCAGCCCTTGCGGTCCCAGCCCGAGCCGATGGCGTAAAGCTGGACGATCAGCCCCAGCCCCGCGGTCAGGACCAGCATCAGCGCCGCCAGCCGGTCGAGCACCAGCGCGATGCCGAAGGGCGCGGCCCAGTTGCCCATGCGGTAGACCTGGATCTCGCCGCCCGCGGCCTGGGTCATCAGCCACAGCGCGATGACCAGCTGCGCGGCGGTGCCGACGGTCGAGAACACCCGCTGCAGCACGAGGTCGTGCCGCATCCCGAGGACGATCAGCGGCCCGAGGAAGGCGGGCAGCACGACGGGGGCGATGATCCAGTGGTTCATCGGGCGGCCTCCGGCCGGTCGGCGGGCCGGGCCGAGGGCTTCTCGCCCCCCGGCGCGACCTCGCGCCGGTCACCCTTGGGCATGTCGGCGTGGTCGTCGCCCCCCTCGAGGAAGGCGCCGAGCGCCATCATCACCACGACCGCGGTCATCCCGAACGAGATCACGATCGCGGTCAGCACCAGCGCCTGCGGCAGCGGGTCGGAATAGTCGGTGACGCCCTTCTGCAGGACCGGCGGCAGGTTCACGGACAGCCGGCCCGAGATGAACAGGAAGACGTTGGTGGTGTAGCTGAGCAGCGTCATGCCCAGCACCACCGCGAAGGTCCGCTTGCGCAGGGTCAGATAGACTCCGGCGGCGGTCATGAACCCCAGCGCCGAGGCCACGAGGATCTCCATCAGCGCGGCCCTCCCAGCTGGATGTCCATCGGGTGGACGTTGACCTTCTGCCCGGCCTGCCGGGCGATCCGCGACAGCGAGTTCAGCGCCAGCATCACGGCGCCCACGACGCACAGGAACACGCCGGTGTCGAAGCCCATGGCGGTGGCGAGCTCGAACGGCTCGATCCCGACGAGGTGGAAATACCCGAAGGCCGAGGTGAGGAAGGGCTTGCCCGCGAACCACGCCCCGGCGCCGGTGATCCCGGCGGCGAGCGCGCCCAGCCCGATCAGCGCGTGATAGGGGATGTTCTGCCGCTCCTGCGCCCAGGCGAAGCCCGAGGCCATGTACTGCATGACCAGCGCCACCGAGACGATCAGCCCGGCGATGAACCCGCCGCCCGGCGCGTTGTGGCCGCGCAGGAAGATGTAGAGCCCGACCACCAGCGAGATCGGCAGCACCACCCGCGTTGCCACGACCAGCATCAGCGGGTGCCGGTCGCCCGCGCGCCGCATGTCGTGGACCCAGTTCCTGAGCCGCGCGCCCGAGCGCCCGGTCAGCAGCGTCTCGGTCAGGGCAAAGATCGTCAGCGCGGCGATGCCGAGCACGATGATCTCGCCGTAGGTGTCATAGCCGCGGAAATCGACGAGGATCACGTTCACCACGTTGTCCCCGCCGCCGAGCTTGTAGCTGTTGTCGAGCATGTAGCCCGAGATCGGGTCGAAGGCCGGCTCGCGCCGCATGATCGCATAGGCGAGCCCGCCGACGCCGAGCCCGGTCACCGCCGCGACGAAGGCATCCGCCCCGCGCTTGAAGTTGCCGGTATCCATCACCGTCCGCTTGGGCAGGAAGTTCAGCGCCAGCAGCAGAAGGATGACCGTGACCACCTCGACCGTGATCTGGGTCAGGGCAAGGTCGGGGGCCGAGAGATAGACGAAGGTGCAGCTGACGATCAGCCCGATGATGCCGACCAGCACCAGCGCGAGGATGCGGCGGCGGTGCAGCGCGACCATCGTGCCGGTGGCGACCATCAGCATCACCCAGCCGACCAGCGCGACCGGGGTGATGGGCAGCATCGGCCGCGTCTCGGGCCCGACCTGCCCGGTGTGCCAGGCGACGAAGCTCGCCGCGACCGCGGTCAGCATGAAGGCTGCGAGCGCGCGCGACATCGAGCCGTTGGTGAAGCGGTCGGTGACCGCCCGCGCCCACCGCTCGGCGGTGCCGGTCATGGCGTCGAAGATCGCCTTGGCATCGGGCGTCCGCAGGCGGGTCCGCAGCGCCTCGATCGGGTGCCAGAGCGCCAGCAGCACCGCGCCGCCGGCGACCGCGATCACCGACATCCACAGCGCCGGGGTGACCCCGTGCCACAGCGCCAGATGCGCGTGCGGCGTGCCCCCGGTGACGGCCGCGGCGGCGGCATCGACCAGCCAGCCCACGGTCGCGGCGGGGAACAGCCCGGTCACGATCACGATGCCGACCAGCAGCGCGGGCGAGAAGATGAGCCCCGGGCCCGGATCATGGGGTGCGGCGGGATAGTCGTCGCGCACCGGCCCGAGGAAGACGTGCACGATCATCCGCAGCGCATAGGCGACCGAGATCAGCGCCGCGAAGGTGGCGACGCCGCCCACGAGCCACGGCATCCCGCGCCAGACGGCGTGGGCGGCTTCCTCGAGCATCATCTCCTTGGAGATGAAGCCGTTGAAGGGCGGGATGCCGGCCATCGAGAGCGACGCGATCAGCACGATCCCGAAGGTCAGCGGCATCAGCCCGCGCAGGCCGCCAAGCCGCTTGATCGAGCGGGTATGCGCCTCGTGATCGACGATCCCGGCGGCCATGAACAGCGCCGCCTTGAAGCTTGCGTGGGCGATGATGTGGAACACCGCGGCGATGGCCGCGGCCTCGGTCCCGAAGCCCAGCAGCATGGTGATCAGCCCGAGGTGGCTGACCGTGGAATAGGCCAGAAGCCCCTTGAGGTCGTCCTGAAAGAGCGCGATCGCCGCCCCGATCAGCATGGTGATGAGGCCGGTGGTGGCGACGATAGCGAACCACTCGGGCGTCCCCGACAGCACCGGCCAGAGCCGCGCCATGAGGAACAGCCCCGCCTTCACCATCGTGGCCGAGTGCAGGTAGGCGCTGACCGGGGTGGGGGCCGCCATCGCGCGCGGCAGCCAGAAATGGAACGGGAACTGCGCCGACTTGGTGAAGGCGCCGATCAGGATCAGCACCAGCGCCGGCAGGTAGTAGGGCGAGGCCTGGATCGCCTCGCGCACCAGCAAGATGTCCGAGAGCCGGTAGGACCCGGCGATCTGCCCCAGGATCAGGCAGCCCGCGATCATCGCAAGCCCGCCCATCCCGGTCACCGTCAGCGCCATCCGCGCCCCCTGCCGCCCCTCGGGCAGGTGCTTCCAGAACCCGATCAGCAGGAAGGACGAGAGCGACGTCAGCTCCCAGAAGACCAGCATCATGAGGATGTTGTCGCTGAGCACGATCCCCATCATCGCGCCCTGGAAGAGCATCAGATAGGTGAAGAACGGCCCCGCCGCGTCCTTGCGCGACAGGTAGTAGCGGCCATAGAGGATGATCAGCAGCCCGATCCCGAGGATCAGGATGCCGAAGAGCAGGCTCAGCCCGTCGATGCGGAAATCGGCGTCGAGCCCGATCTGCGGCATCCACGGGATGCGGGCGGTGATGACCTCGCCCGCCATGATCGCCGGCGTGTGCAGCACGAGGCCCAGCAGCGCCAGCGCCGTTGCCGTCCCGCAGGCGATCGCCGCGGCCGATCGGCCCGCGCGGACCATCAGGCCGGGCAGCAGCGCCCCGAGGAACGGCAGCGCGGCAATCAAGGCTGGCGACATCTCAATCCCCCGTTTGGCCCCGTTTCCCAAGCGGGGCCATGGGTGTCAAGCAAACGGCGAAATGCCGCTAGGCGATGTTCGCGTTTCGTGCTAGCGGTTTGGAAAAACGCGGACGGCGCGCCGTTGGGCGGACCGGAACCGCCATGGTACGAGGTGAGGGATCGGGCATGAGGGTTCTGGGCATCGATCCCGGGCTGGTGAACATGGGCTGGGGGGTGATCGCGGTCGACGGCTCGCGCGTCACCCACATCGCCAACGGCATCGTGCGCTCGGGCGCCGACAGCCTCGCCGCCCGCCTGTGCGAGCTGCACCGCGGGCTGGTGGCGGTGATCGCGGCCCACGCGCCGGATGCGGCGGCGGTGGAACAGACCTTCGTCAACAAGGACGCGGTGGGGACGCTGAAGCTCGGGCAGGCCCGCGGCGTGGCGCTTCTGGCGCCGGCGCAGGCGGGGCTGACGGTCGGGGAATACGCCCCGAACGCGGTGAAGAAGGCCATCGTCGGCGTCGGCCACGCGCAGAAGCAGCAGGTCGAGCACATGGTGCGGCTGACGCTCCCCGGCGTGGCGCTGGCCGGGCCGGACGCGGCGGATGCGCTCGCCATCGCCATCTGCCACGCGCGCCACCTGCAGAGCCGGGTGCTCAGGATCAAGGTGGTCGCATGAGGGCCGCCCGATGATCGGCCGCATCGCCGGGGTGATCCTGCACCGCGCCCCCGACCACGTGCTGATCGACGTGCGCGGCGTAGGCTACATCGTCCATGTGAGCGAACGAACCGCCGCCAGCCTGCCGCGGGTGGGCGAGGCCGCCGCGCTCTATACCGACCTCGTGGTGCGCGAGGATCTGCTGCAACTCTTCGGCTTCCCGACGCTGCTCGAGAAGGAGTGGCACCGGCTTCTGACCTCGGTGCAGGGGATCGGGGCCAAGGCGTCGCTGGCGATCCTCGGGACGCTTGGGGCGGAAGGCGTGGGCCGCGCCATCGCGCTGGGCGACTGGGCGGCGGTCAGGAAGGCGCCGGGGGTGGGGCCGAAGCTCGCGCAGCGCGTGGTGCTGGAGCTGAAGGACCGCGCCCCGCAGGTCATCGCCATGGGCGGCGCGCTGACGGTGGACGCGGGGCTGGGCGATGCGGGCGCGGTGCTGGTCGAGCCCGACGCCACCCCCGCCCCGGCGCCCTCGCCCCGCACGGCGGCGCCCAGCTCGGCCGCCGCCTCGGCCGACGCGCTCTCGGCGTTGACCAACCTCGGCTACGGCCCCTCCGAGGCCGCCGCCGCGGTCGCCGAGGCCGCCGCCCGCGACCCCGCCGCCCCCACCCCCGCGCTGATCCGCGCCGCGCTGCGGGCGCTGGCGCCGAAGGAGTGACGCCGGATCGGCGCGCGCCGAAAGGGTTGCGCGCCCCCGAGGGTTGGGGCCTGATCGAGACCGGACCAAGGAGACGACGCGCATGAACGGCTACACCCGCACCTTCGTCCTCATGGCGGCGCTCACCGCGCTGGTGATGGGGCTCGGCTGGCTTCTGGGCGGGCAGGGCGGCGCGATCATGGCGCTGGTCTTTGCCGGGGCCACGAACCTCTGGGCGTGGTGGAACAGCGACAAGGCGGTGCTGCGCCAGCAGCAGGCGATCCCCGTGACCGAGGCGAACGGCGCCGAGCTGGCGGCGCTGGTGCGCGAACTGGCCGACCGCGCCGGGCTGCCGATGCCCGCGGTCTACATCCTGCCCGCCGAGCAGCCGAACGCCTTTGCCACCGGCCGCAACCCGCAGAACGCCGCCGTGGCGGTCTCGCAGGGGCTTCTGCGGACCCTCGACCGGGATGAGCTGGCCGGGGTGATCGCCCATGAGCTGGCCCATATCCGCCAGCGCGACACGCTGACCATGACGGTCACGGCGACGCTCGCCGGCGCCATCGCCATGCTCGGCAACATGATGATGTTCGCGGGCGGCCGCGACGGGCGCGGCGGCGGCATCGGCCGGCTGGTGGCGATGTTCGTCGCGCCGTTCGCCGCGGGGCTGGTTCAGATGGCGATCTCGCGCACCCGGGAATACGAGGCCGACCGCATCGGCGCCGAGATCTCGGGCCAGCCGCTCAAGCTCGCCTCGGCGCTGGCCAAGATCGCCAACGCCGCCGGGCGGACCGTGAACCTGCCGGCCGAGCGCAACCCCGCGTCGGCATCGATGTTCATCGTCAACCCGCTGGGGGCGCTCAAGATGGACGCCATGTTCGCCACCCACCCGCCGACCCAGGACCGCATCGACCGGCTGGCCGCGATGGCCGGCACCCGCACCCCCGGCGTCGTGCGGTGAGCCAGCCGGACCCCACCCTGCGCCCCGCGCCGATGGAGGGCGACGCCGAGGATCGCGCCCTGCGCCCGCAGAAGCTCGAGGAGTTCATCGGTCAGGCCGAGGCCCGCGCCAACCTGCGCGTCTTCATCGACAGCGCCCGGATGCGCGGGCAGGCGATGGACCACACGCTGTTCCACGGCCCCCCCGGCCTCGGCAAGACCACGCTCGCCCAGATCATGGCGCGCGAGCTGGGAGTGAACTTCAAGATGACATCCGGGCCGGTGCTGGCGCGGGCGGGCGATCTGGCCGCGATCCTGACCAACCTCGACGCCCGCGACGTGCTGTTCATCGACGAGATCCACCGCATGAACCCGGCGGTCGAGGAAATCCTCTACCCGGCGATGGAGGATTTCGAGCTGGACCTCGTGATCGGCGAGGGGCCGGCGGCGCGCACGGTGCGGATCGAGCTGCAACCCTTCACGCTGGTCGGCGCCACGACCCGGCTGGGGCTGCTGACCACGCCGCTGCGCGACCGCTTCGGCATCCCCACCCGGCTGCAGTTCTACACCGTCGAGGAGCTCGACCAGATCGTCGCCCGCGGCGCCCGGCTGATGGGCGTCCACGCCGATGCCGAGGGCACGCGCGAGATCGCGCGCCGCGCCCGCGGCACCCCGCGGATCGCCGGGCGGCTCTTGCGCCGGGTGGTGGATTTCGCGCTGGTCGAGGGCGACGGGCGGCTGGACCGGGCGCTCGCCGACCGGGCGCTGACGCGGCTGGGGGTCGACGACCTCGGGCTCGACGGCGCCGACCGGCGCTATCTGACGCTGATGGCCGAGCATTACGGCGGCGGTCCGGTCGGCGTGGAAACGCTTTCCGCGGCGCTGTCGGAAAGCCGCGACGCGATCGAGGAGGTGATCGAGCCCTATCTCCTCCAGCAGGGGCTGATCCAGCGGACGCCGCGCGGGCGGATGCTGGGGGCGACCGGCTGGCGGCATCTGGGGCTCGAGATGCCGCGCACGGCGCAGGCGGGATTGTTCGAGGAGTAGGGGGCGATGGACGCAATCGAGGCGCGGCTGCGCGCGAGTTTCGCACGGCAGACGATGATGACGACGCTGGGCGCCGAGATGGCGCGCGCCGCGGCCGGCGAGGTGGTGATCGCCGCGCCCATCGCGCCGCATCTCATGCAGCAGCAGGGGGCGGCGCACGCGGGGCTGGCGTTTTCCATCGGCGACAGCGCGGCGGGCTATGCGGCGCTCTCGGTCCTGCCCGAGGGGTCCGAGGTGGTCACGGTCGAGATGAAGATCAACCTGCTCGCCCCCGCGGTGGGCGCCCGGCTGGTGGCCGAGGGGCGGGTGATCAAGGCCGGCCGGCGGATCGTGGTGGTGGCGGCCGACGTCTGGGCCGAGGGGCCCGCAGGCCGCAAGCAGGTGGCGACGATGCTCGGGACGATGGTGCCGGTCGAGGCGTGACGTGCCTGCGCCCGTCGCGGGCGGGTTGGGGATTTGGGCCGGAAAGAAGGCTGACGCGGGCGTGCAGCGGGCGGGCTGGTGGGCAGCGGTGTCCGGGCTGACGGATGGGGCCGGGCCCGGCTGCGAGGACGGCTCCGCGTGTGGGGACCAGGCGCGTATGGGGCGAGGACCGCGTGCGGGGCAGGGGCCGTCTGCCGGGCAGGGGCCGGGGCCGCGATGGGTTGTTTGGCGCGAGGGCTGGCCAATAGTGCACTGAACGCTGTTGCCGCGGCCACTCCAAACGGCGGCAGGGGTTGCCCACTCGGTTGGCAATCGGTCTGCCGGCCTGCGACCGCGCGTCCGGTTGACGGGCGGGGCAGGGGCGGCGAGGGTGGGGCGGTCCGAAGCGAGGGCTGACCGATGCCGCACTGGCCGCTGGCGCTGCGCCTGATCCTGACTGCGGTGGTGTTCGTCGCCACGGCGGCCGCCTTTGCCACCGGGCAGATGCTGCTCGCGGTGGTGGGCGTCGTGGCCTGCGCCGTGGCGTTCCAGCGGATGTTCATGACGCTTTGAGCGGCGGCTGCGCCGTACCCCGCTGTTCACGCCGGCCGCGCACGGGTTTTGCAGCTCGGCCTTCACCCGCTGCACCGGGACGCCCGCGCGGTCGGCTTGGGGGTTGCCGACCCGGCGGCAGGTCGCCGGGACCAGCTTCAATGATGCCGATGCGGTAGCCCAGCGGTTGCCAGGGTTTGGCCGAATATCTCGATGCCCCGCCCCCGCCGAAATCGGACTCTGCGAGGCCCTGCTGACGAAGTGCACCGACCCGGAAAGGTCTGCGCCGATGCGGGCGCACCAGCCTGAGCGTCTCAATCCGGTTCGTCGCACGGCTTGCGTCCACCCCCGCTCACCATCGGCTGCCCCGAGCCGCGCGCGACGGGCGCGGCGGGCATCCACCGCATCGTGCGGGCTTTCCTGCAGGACACGCGTCGCGCAGTGCGTCGGCGCTGGCACGGGCGCCCTCCCAACCGCCTGCGACGTAAGCCTCACCGCCCCACTCTGGACGCCGCGGCGGGCGGGGCCTACCACTCGGGCGACGCTCCTCCCCCCGAAAGGTGCCCGCCATGAGCCTTGCCGCCGGCCGTCCCGTGCTTGCCATCCCCGGTCCCTCGCCGGTGCCCGACCGGGTGCTCCGGGCCATGCACCGGCCCTCGCCCGACATCTACGGCGGCGAGCTGGTCGGGCTGAACGAGGCGGCGATGGCGCAGCTCAAGCGGCTCGCCGGGACGCGGGCCAACGTCGCCCCCTACATCGGCAACGGCCACGCCGCGTGGGAAGCCGCGAACATCAACCTGCTCTCCCCCGGCGACCGGGCGCTGGTGCTCGTCTCGGGGCATTTCGGCCGCGCCTGGGCGGCGGTGGCCGAGGGGATCGGGGTCGAGGTCGAGATGATCGAGTCCGCGCCCTTCACCGCCCCCGATCCGCAGCGGGTGGCCGACCGGCTGGCCGCCGACCGCGAGGGGCGGGTCCGCGCCGTCCTCGTCTGCCAGGTGGACACCGCCAGCTCGGTGCGCGCCGACATCCCCGCGATCCGCGCGGCGATGGGCGACCACCCGGCGGCCTTGGCGGTGGACGCGATCGCCTCGCTCGGGTGCGAGGAGATGCGGATGGACGACTGGGGCATCGACGTGCTCGTCTCGGCCAGCCAGAAGGGGCTGATGGTGCCGCCGGGGCTGGCGTTCGTCTGGTTCTCGGACCGGGTGGCTGCGGGGTGGGGGCGGCCGACGCCCTACTGGAACTGGGGGCCGCGGGCGAACGCGCAGGAGCTGTGGCAGTTCTGGGGCGGCACGCCGCCGGTGCAGCACATCTACGGGCTGACCGAGGCGCTGGCCATGCTGCTCGACGACGAGGGGCTCGAGGCCGCGTGGGCGCGGCACGAGGCGCTGGCCACGGCGACCTGGGCGGCGCTCGACGCCTGGGGCGACGGGGGCGCCTGCCGGGCGCAGGTGGCCGATCCGGCGGCGCGGGGGCGGTCGGTGACTGCGGTGGCGCTGGCCGGGGCCGAGCGGCTGCGGCACTGGACCGAGGCCAACGCCGGGCTGACGCTCGGCATCGGCCTTGGCGCGGCCGAGCCCGCGGACGCGCTCAGGATCGCGCACATGGGCCACGTAAGCGCGCATATGCACCTCGGCACGCTGGCGAGCATCGAGGCCGGGATGCGCGCGCGGGGCCTGCCGCACGGCCCCAGCGGCACGGCGGCCGCCGCGGCCGAGATCGCCCGGCGCAGCGGCGCGCGCTGAGGCCGGGCGCGCCGCCCTTACGGCGTCAGTTCGACGGCGGGGTCGCGGGCTTCGGCTCGGGCGTCCCGGCGGGCGAGGGCGTGGGCGTCCCCGCAGGCGAGGGCGCCGGCGTGTTCCCGGCCTCGGCCTGCTCGGCGTCGGTGCGGGCGACCTCGGGGACGTTCTGCTTCAGCCACTCCTGCATCTCGGCGATCTCGCGCTCTTGCGCGGCGATGATCCCCTCGGACAGCTTGCGCAACTCGGGGTCCTTGCCGAATTGCAGCTGGATGCGGGCCATGTCGATGGCACCCTGGTGGTGCGGGATCATGCCGCGGACGAAATCCACGTCGGCATCGCCGGTCGGCGCGACCATCATCCCTTCGTGCATCGCCTCCATCGCCCGGGCGTAGGCGCGGGCGGCGTCGGTTTCAGCCGGGGCGGCGGCGGTGGTGGTAGCGGCGGCGGGGGCCGCGTGCCCGGCGTGGGGATCGGCGGGGGCGGCGGCGGGGGCGGTCTGCGCCAGCGCGGGCCACGCGAGCAGGCTCGCGGCGGCGCCGATCAGGGCCACGCGGCGGCGGGCGGCGGGGTGTTGCGGGCGGGTCATCTTGCACCTCGGGGTTGGATCAGGTTGCGGAACGGTAACGCCGCCGGGCCGGCTTGGGTGCCTCACGTTCCGGCGAGGCGTCACCCGCGCCGGATCGCCCGGAACGCCGCCGAGGCGAGCCAGCCCGCCGCCATCGCAATCGCCAGCGACATGAGCCCGTACCAGAACGGCTGCTCGATCGCCAAACGGTAGAGCCAGCGTTCCAAGCCCACCTTGCGGACCCGGATCGGAGCCTGGTCATAGTCGATCACCGCCCCGTCGCGGACGAGGAAGATGCGCGCCCGATAGTCGCCCTCGACGAGGTTCGAGGGCATCCGCACGTCGGCCCGGAACAGCGTGTCATCGACGATGTGCACCGCCCCCTCGTCCACGCGGTAGCGCCCCGAGGCCGTGCGCAGGTCCAGCAGCGCCTGGGTGAAGGGGGTGACGTTCTCGACCTCGGCCTCGGCCGACAGCGCCCGGATTGCCAGAGCGGGCGAGATGCGGAAGCGCGTGTCCTCGGCCGGATCGAGCAGCGCGGGCAGCGGCGCGCTGGTCGCCACGGCATAGAAATCCGGCGCCGCGGCGATCCTGAGCGACTGGGTGTTGATCCAGATCCCGGCGAGCCGCTCTTTCCGGCGCACGGTGACCTGCTGCGAGGGGCCCTCGACCGTCACGATGATGCCGACCGGCCCCGCCTGCGGGGGGGCGTCGCGGCGGATGGCGCCGAAGATCAGGATTTCCGAGCCGGTGAAGCTGGTGGTGATCGAGACCGCGTCCTGCGAGAGCCCGGTGACGATGCGTTCCGGCTCGGGCGCCCCGGGCTCGGTGGGCGCGGGGGCAGGTGCGGGCGCGGCGGGGGCCTCGGCCGGCGCCACCGCGGCGGGTTGCGTCTGCGCCCCGGCGCCGCCCGCCAGCAGCGCCAGCAGCACCCCCGCGGCCAGGGCGCGCGCGCCCCTCACGACCGCCCCGGCGCGATCGAGAACAGATGCTCGGGCGGCAGCGCCAGATCGATCGCCAGCCGCGCGCAGACGGCAAGCACCAGCAGCGCCAGCAGCACCCGCAGCTGCTCGGCCCTGAGCCGCGCGCCCAGATGGGTGCCGATCTGCGCCCCCACCACCCCGCCGACGATCAGCAGCACCGCCAGCATGATGTCGACGGTGTTCGAGCTGATGGCGTGCATCAGCGTGGTGAAGGCGCTGACTGCCGCGATCTGGAAGAGCGAGGTGCCGATCACGACCTTGGTCGGCATCCCCAGCAGATAGATCATCGCCGGGACCATGACGAAGCCGCCGCCCACCCCCATCACCGCGGCGAGCACGCCGACCGCCAGCCCCACGAGCAGTGGCGGGATGACCGAGATGTAGAGGCCCGAGGCGCGGAACTTCATCTTCCACGGCAGGCGGTGGACCCAGCTGTGCCGGTGCAGCCGCCGCCGCACCCCGCTGCGCTTGCGCGCGGCGAGCAGCGCCGACAGGCTCTCGCGCAGCATGGTCAGGCCGATGAGGCCCAGGAAGACGACGTAGCTCAGCTGCACGAACAGCTCGACCTGCCCGAGCCGCTGCAGAAGGTTGAAGACCAGCACCCCGAGCGCCGATCCGGCCACGCCCCCCACCAGCAGCACCAGACCCATGCGGATGTCCACGGTGTTGCGGCGCAGATGCGCCAGCACGCCGGAAAAGGACGAGGCGACCACCTGGTTCGCCCCGGTCGCCACGGCGATGGCCGGGGGGATGCCGATGAAGAACAGCAGCGGCGTGATCAGGAACCCGCCGCCGACCCCGAAGAGGCCGCTCATCAGCCCGACGATCCCGCCCAGCCCGACCAGCGTGAAGGCGTTCACCGAGACTTCGGCGATGGGAAGGAAGATCTGCATGACTGCCCGGCTTTTCCCCATCCTGACGCCGGGCGCGCACAGGGTCAAACCCCGAATGGGGCGTCCGGGCCGCGTGACGCGGCGCACGTGGCCCGGTTGCTTGCGCCAGACCGCGCCGGGGCGCTAAGCAAGTGACGGAACCGGGGGCAGGTCGCCTTTCGGCGGGGCTGTCATGCGCATACTCATCACCAACGACGACGGGATCAACGCGCCGGGGCTCGAGGCGCTGGCCGACATCGCCGCCGAGATCGCCGGCCCCGATGGCGAGGTCTGGACCGTCGCCCCGGCCTTCGAGCAGTCGGGGGTGGGGCACTGCATCAGCTACGCCCACCCGACGCTGATCGCCGAACTCGCCCCCCGCCGCTGGGCGGCCGAGGGCAGCCCGGCCGACTGCGTGCTCGCGGGCGTCGGCGACATCATGGCGGCGGCGCCGCCCGACCTGATCCTCTCGGGCGTCAACCGCGGCAACAACGCGGGCGAGAACGTCATGTACTCCGGCACCGTCGGCGGCGCGATGGAGGGGGCGTTGCAGGGCATCCGTTCGATCGCGCTGTCGCAGTATCTGGGCCCGGCGACCGCGCGGCTTGCGGACCCGTTCGAGAGCGCCCGGGTCCACGGCCCGGGGGTGATCCGAGCCCTGCTCGAGCGCGCGGACTGGGGCGAGGGCGAGGATTTCCCGCTCTTCTACAATGTGAACTTCCCCCCCGTCAGCGCTGCCGAGACCCGCGCCCCGCGGGCCACGACGCAGGGCCGGCGGCAGGGGGTGCGCTTTGCGGTCAAACCGCAGGTGGCGCCGAACGGGCGGCGGTTCCTCTGGGTCACGGGTGGCGGGCAGGACGCCCCCGCCGGTGCGGGCAGCGACGTCGAGGCGCTGCTCGGCGGGCATGTCGCCGTCACGGCAATGCGGCCCGACCTGACCTGCGCCGCCGCCACCGCGCGGCTCGGCGCGCTCTGGAACGGGGACTGAGGCGATGGCGCCGCGCCCCGGCCCGGGCAACGGTTTCGACGGCTCGGGCGAAGGGCCCGACGATGACATCGGCCACGGCCAGGGTGCGCCCGGGGCGTTCGGGCCGGACGCCGACGCGGACGCGGCCGAGCGGCAGATGCGCTTCGTCTTCCAGCTCCGCTCGCGCGGGGTGACCGACCCCCGTGTGCTGGCGGCGATGGAGCGGATCGACCGCGGCGCCTTCGTCCGCGGGCATTTCGAGGACCGCGCCTACGAGGACACGCCGCTGCCCATCGCCTGCGGCCAGACCATCAGCCAGCCGACGGTGGTCGGGCTGATGACCCAGGCGCTGAACCCGGGGCCGCGCGACACGGTCCTCGAGGTCGGGACCGGCTCGGGCTACCAGGCGGCGGTGCTGTCGGTGCTGTGTCGGCGGGTGCTGACCGTGGACCGCCACCGCCGGCTGGTGGTCGAGGCCGAGGCGCTGTTCCGCAGCCTGGGGCTGACCAACATCACCGCCCGGGTGGCGGATGGGTCGTTCGGGCTGCCCGAGCAGGCGCCGTTTGATCGCATCATGGTGACTGCCGCGGCCGAGGACCCGCCGGGGCCGCTGTTGTCGCAGCTCAAGGTCGGCGGTATCATGGTGGTGCCGGTCGGGCAGTCGGACGCGGTCCAGACCCTCATCCGCGTGACGCGGACCGAGACGGGCTTCGCCTATGACGAGATGCGGCAGGTGCGGTTCGTGCCGCTGGTCGAGGGGTTGGGACAGACATGACCCCCGCGAAACGAGGTTGGTGAGGGCAGGCAGATGGTCAGCACGAAAATGCCGCAGCCGCGTACGGCGGCGCGCGCCGATGTGACGGCTCTGGACGGGGGCCGGGGCGGAGTGGGCCTTGGTGCGGGGCGGGTTGGGTCAGGCTGTGAGGCGGGGGTGGAGCGCGGTGCGGTGCCTGTCGCTTCGGCTTTGGGGGCGCTGGCGGCTCTGGCGGTGCCGACGGTTCGAACCCCTTCCGCGCCCGCAGATGACGACGGCCGTCGAGTGATGCCGCTCCCCCAGCTTGCTCCGCATCACGCTGACGAAATCCCAGTGCTCCCGAGCGCGGTTGCTGGCATGGCCGGCGATGTAATCACCCCTCAGTCCGCTACCGTTCAGGTCGTCGAGCCCCTTTCCGGCCGCGTGATCCCGACCGCCCGGCGCGGTCTTGCGCTGGCCGCAGTGCTAGCGCTGGCGGCGTGTGCCCAGCCCGGCGCCCAGCCGGGGGCCCAGCCCGGCGCCGTGGGCGCGGGTCCGGCGAGCTCCGCCGCCGTGCCCGGCGTCGCCATGCCCCAGGTCGCCGTCCCGCGCGTGCAGATGCCGACGCTGCGCTGGCCCTTTGGCGGTGCCGCAGGCGCCGCGCCGGGCGCCGCCCCCGCCGCGGCCGGCACCCCGCAGGTCCGCGACCCCTTCGCCGGTCAGGGCGTGGCGCAGCCGGGCGTTCCCCCGGCCGCGGGAACCCGCGCGACGGCCGCGACGGCCAAGCCCGCGGCGAGCGCCCCGGCCGCCACCGCACCCGCGCGCACCCACACCGTCGTCGCCGGCGAGACCGGCTGGTC
This sequence comes from Paracoccus panacisoli, assembly GCF_042435015.1. Lineage (NCBI taxonomy): Bacteria > Pseudomonadati > Pseudomonadota > Alphaproteobacteria > Rhodobacterales > Paracoccaceae > Paracoccus > Paracoccus panacisoli. The sequence goes on from NZ_JBHMQU010000022.1 coordinate 34,819, forward strand.
GGTGGCGCGCAAGTACGGCATCTCGATCCAGGACCTCGCCCGCGCCAACAACCTGCCCGAGACGATGTCGATCCGCGTCGGCCAGCGCCTCGCCATCCCCGCCGGCGGCACCACGGTCGCCGCCGCCGACGCCACGGCCCCGGGCGTCGGCTCGCCCACCCCGCTGCCGCCCTCGGCCGCCAAGCCCCTCCCGGCCGAGCGCACCCAGCCGGCGAGCACGCCTGCACCGCGCGGCGATGCCCCCGATCTCGGCAAGACCCGCACCGGCGCCTCGGGCAGCGGCAAGTTCGCCATGCCGGTCAATGGCTCGATCGTGCGCGCCTACAAGAAGGGCAGCAACGAGGGCATCGACATCTCGGCCCCCGCCGGCACGCCGGTCAAGGCCGCGGGCGGCGGTACGGTCGCCGCGATCACCCGCGACACCGATGGGGTGCCGATCGTCGTGGTGCGCCACGACGACGGGCTGATGACGGTCTACGCCGGGCTCGACAAGCTGTCGGTGGCCAAGGGTGACCCCGTCAAGCGCGGCCAGTCGATGGGCACCGCCCGCAACAGCGGCGTGGTCCACTTCGAGGTCCGCAAGGGCTTCGACAGCGTGGACCCCGAGGGGTATCTGTAGGCTGTAGGCTGTAGGCTGTAGGCTGTAGGCTGTAGGCTGTAGGCTGTAGGCTGTAGGCTTTGGCCTGTGGGCTGTGGGCTGTGGGCTGTGGGCTGTGGAGGCCGGGTCCTGGGCCCTGGACCTGGGGTTAGGCTTTAGGCTTCTCTCCCGGCTCCCGGCTCCCGGCTCCCGGCTCCCGGCTCCCGGCTCCCGGCTCCCGGCTCCCGGCTCCCGGCTCCCGGCTCTAGAGCTCTGGGCTGTAAGCTCTAGGCTCGCTCTCGGCGCTCGGTTGCGGGTTCCCGTCACCCCGGCGGGCACATGGTGCTCACTCGGTGCCCCCCCTTCTCCGCACTAGCACTCCCGTTTCGCACTCGTCATCCTCCTCAGCGCTGGTCGCGCCGCTCGGCGCAGACCGGCAGGCCGAGGCGCGCGTCCGCTGTGTTCTGAGGCGATAGTTCCGCGCGGAGTCGAGCCGCACTCCGTCTGACCCACGAGCAGAAGCCCCGAATAGCGCGCCAGCACCGCGGCCGCACTTAGGGGACCAAAAACCTGCGGGGCGTCGAGTGGTTCGCCAGCTAACGCACAGCCTAAGCCCGACGCAGTACGCCAGCCCCGCCGGTGCTCTCAGACCGCGAGGCCCAGCGCCTCATCCGAACCAGGCCACCGACCGATAGGCGAGGGCTTCGCCGACCCGATCGTTCGCCTAGTGCGCGTGCAATCGCAGTCCGACAACTGCGAAAAGCCGTCAGCGCCGCGCCGGGGTCGCGCCGAAGCCGCGTGCGGCATCAGCCTCGCCCCGACTGTGCTTTGTCAGCGGAGGTCGCGGCCGAAGGCCTCCGTCAACGCCGTGGCGAGTTCTTCGCGGACGACGCGCCGCAGTTCGGTGTCGATCTGCTGGCCGATCTCGCCGCGCATCTCGTCGCGGATCGCTTCGCGCAGCAGCTGGCGGAGGGGGTGGGCATCCATGGAGGGCTCCGGTTGGGCAGGGTTGGTCTGGTCTGTGGTCTGCTGCTCCGGCGTCACGGGCAATGCCGGAGTGGTTAGAGACGCGCAAGGTAGGTCCTGCACGGATAGCGGGTCGGGGCTGGTGGAGGTGAGGAGGCCGCTTGCCGAAGGCATTTGCGCTGAGAGAGGCGTCGCCGGTGCCAAGGGGCTACCGGGGTGCGGCTGAGCGGCTGCCAGAGGCTCGGCGGCAGGGGGGGGCGCTGCGGTGTAGTCGCCGATCGACTGTCCGTTCGGCCAAGCATCGGCAGGTTGCAGTGCGGACAAAGGCTGGACTTCGGCCCGCTCGACTCTGTGGTTGGTGACGTGCGCAGCGGCCAAAGGCTCGACGACCGTCAGCATCGGCGAAAGACGGGGACGGTCCGCGCCGGACGCCACCGGTGCGTGCTCGGCATGGGGTGACTGCGAACCGCGCTCACCGGTGCCCGGCACTGCGAGGGCGGGGGGGATCAGGGCGTCAGGGCCAAGGCGGAACGGGCTGTTGTTGCCTTGTGTCGCTTCCGGCGATGCCAGGCCGATGGCGCTGCCGAGGGGCGAGGCAGTCGTGCCGGGGGGCGGGGCGTCGGCATGTCGTTGGCTGGCGCTCTCGGGGTCTGGCGCGGCTGACAAGCGCGGATACGCGGAACCCGGTGCAGCCGACGCGTCGGCGCGGCGGGCGGTTGCCGCCAGCCGGGCGGTTTCGGCCATGCGGGCGGCGGCTGCCTCGACAGCCTCGGCGAGGGAGGAGGTGAGCGCCGCGGTGCGGGCTGGTGAAAGAGGTGGGTCGTTGGGCCGACCGGCTGGGGTCATGTCATCCGCCTCATTCGCTGCCGAGGCCGCCCCGGACGGTGCATTCGGGAGCGATGTCGCCATGGCCTTAGCGACAACAGGCGACGCGGACAGGGCTGCTGCTGTGGCTAGGGGCGCGTCGTGCAGTGGTGCAACGCGCGGTGCCGTGCTGGGCAGGGCTGCGCTGCTCCATGGATCGACGGGCGATGCGGCAACACACGACGTCCCGAAAGGCGATGCCGGCCCCGGGAAGGGCGCGACGGGGTGTGCGGCGGCGGGCGAAGCTGCGACGGGCGATGCGGTGTCAGGCGAGGCTGGGTCTGGCCGTGCATCACCGGGCGGTGCGAGATGAGACGCAGACGGCGGAGCGGGGTGAGACGCAGCAGCGAAAAGCGACGCGGAGGAGGGAGGCTCGGCTACGGCGGTTACTGCGGGGCGCGATTCTCCGTCGGGTGTCGCGGCGTGGTAGGATCTTGCCAAGGGCGAACCTCTGAGCGGCGATGCCCCGTCGGTCATAGCGGCGGCTGGTGCAGCAGCTGCGGGCGATGCACCGAGGGGCGACGCCGGCTCCGGCGCGGGCGAAGCTCCGAACGGCGTCGTCGAGGGCAACGCGGGCGATGCGCCAGCAGGCGCGGCCTCTGAGGACGATTGTGATCCTCGCGACGCCGCCGGCTGAACCGACGCACCAACGGGCGTTGCACCGAAAGGCGAGCCAGCGACAACGGACGCACCCGGGTTCGAGGCAGTCTCCACCTCAGCCGGCGCCAAACCCGGCCCCCGCGCATCGGACTCCGCTCCCCCCGCGCAAGGCGCCGCGCCCACGGACCCCTCGCTCCGTCCCGCCGGCTCGAGCCGCAGGGGCGGCTCGGCGCCCGCAGCCCGCCCTGAAGGCGCGGCGTCTTGCGCGATCAGCCGCCGGATCGAGGCGAGCACGTCGCCGATGTCCTCACCCCGCCGGCTCCGCGGGCGGTCCAGCCGCAGCGGGTCGGTCATCGCCCGCCGCCCTGGGAGAGGTCAATTCCGCGGCTTGCCCGGATCGCGGCCGATGGCGCGCAGCACCCGGTCGAGATTCTCGCCCTGGGTGCTGGTATAGGGCGCCTCGCGCACCGCGTTGTAATAGGCCGAAGGGTCATAGGTCGGGACTCCCAGCTTGAGGTCTTTCACCGTCAAGAGTCCCATAGCGGCCAAAAGTTGATAATGTGCTAACTGGAGATTGGCTTCCGCCGTGATCTTGTTCGCCCGCGCCTCGAGCAGGTTCTGCTCGGCGTCGAGCACGTCGAGCGTGGTGCGGGCGCCCAGCGTCGCCTCCTCCCGCACCCCGTCATAGGCCTGCTGGGCGGCCGAGATCTGCTGGTCGATCGCGCCGATCTGTGCGCGGGCCACGTCGATGCTCGCCCAGGCCTTGCCCACCGCCTCGGCCACCTGGCGCGAGGCGTTGAGCAGCGCCGAGCGCGCCGCGTCGCGCTGGGCCATCTGCTTGCGGTGCGCGGCCGGCAGGCGGCCGCCCGAGTAGATCGTCTGCTTGGCCTCGATGCTGCCCGAGAGCGTCGTGGTCGTTTCAGGGTCGCCCAGGCCGAAGATCGTCTGCTGCGGCCGCCGCGTGGTGCCGAGGCCCAGCGAGCCGGTCACCTCGGGGCGGCGCTCGGCGGCGGCGGCGGCGACGCCCAGTTCGGACGCGGCTACGGCGCGCTGCGCCTGGCGAATCGCGGGGTGGGTCTTGACCGCCGTGGCGCGGGCCGACTCGAGCGATTTCGGCCGCTTGGGCAGCGGCGGCGGGGCGTCGAGCTTGCCGGGCTTGCGGCCGACGGCGGCCGTATAGGCCTCGCGCGCGACGGCGAGCTGCCCCTCAGCCGCGGCCAGCGAGGCGCGGGTGGCGGCCAGCTGCGCGTCGGCCAGCGCCACGTCGGTGGTGGTGATCTCGCCCACGTCGAAGCGGTCCTGCGCCGCCTGCCGCTCACGGCCCAGCAATTCGACCGAGTTGCGGTTCAGCGCTACCTGCTGCTCGGCCGAGCGGACCTCGAGGAAGGCCTGAACGGCGCTCAGCAGCACGTCCTGCTCGACCGCGATCAGCGATTCGCGGGTCGAGAGCACCTGCTCCTTGGCGATGTCGATGGCGAGCTGGTTGCGGCCCCAGTCATAGAGCGTCATCTGCCCGACCAGCTGGACGGTGTCCGAGACGATCTCGACCCCGTCCGAGCGGGTGAAATTGTGGCTCGCCACCCACTGCACCACCGGGCGCAGCGCGGCGGTGGCGCTGGCCACATCCTCGTCCGCGGCGCGCAGCAGCGCGCGGTTCTGGTCCAGAAGCGACGAGTGGCGATAGGCCGCCACCATGCTGTCGGCGAGCGATTCCGCCCAGGCCGGCACCCCGCCGAGCGCCGTCCCCAGGGCGAGGACCGCGGCGAGGGTGCGGCGGCGCATCACAGGACGAACCCCGGGCGCCGGGCAAAGCCGGGGAGGAGCGGGGCGGCAGCGTTGAAGGCCATGCGCCAGTCGATCCGCCCGTCGAGCTTGCGGCCGAGCCGCACGACGCCGAGCGCGCCCTCGAGGAACAGCGCGACGATCCGCCCGCCCTCGGCGAGCTGGTCCGCGATCGCCTCGGGCAGCTCCTCGATGCCGCCGCCGACGAGGATCGCGTCATAGGGGCCCTGCGCGGCTGCACCTTCGGTCAACCGGGCCTGCACCACGGCGACATTGTCGGCGCGGGCGGCGGCGAGGCGCTCGGTCGCGGCGGCGGCCATGTCGGGCAGTTCCTCGACCGCGACCACGGCCTGCGCCATCCGGCCCAGCACGGCGGCCGCGTAGCCGTAACCGCAGCCGAGGTCGAGCACGAGCTCGGTCGGCTGCACGTCGAGCGTGTCGATCATCTTGGCCAGCGTCCGCGGCTCGAGCAGCACGCGCCCGTGGCCAAGGTCCACGTTGTCGCCGACATAGGCCACGTCGCGGCGCGAGTCGGGCACGAAATCCTCACGCGGGATGTCGAGCATGGCGGCGATCACGGGGTATTTGGTGACATCGTTGGGGCGGACCTGGGTGTCCACCATCATCATGCGGCGCTGTTGGAAATCGGTCATCGCGGTCCATCCGGCTGTCGTGTCGGCTCGTCTTGCCACGATTGGCGGCGCGGGGCAACGGCGGGCAGGCGGGGGGGCGGCGTGACCGCACGGCGCGGGGTGCGGGCGACGCGATCGGTGCGGCAGCGCGTCCGGTTCCCTTCGCGGGCGCGAGCGGGCAGGATGACGCCCGGCGCGGCCTGCCGCGCCGCCGTCCGCATCCCCCCGGCGCCCCTGCCGCGCCCCATCCGCGAGGCCCCGAATGACCCAGCGCCAGACCGCCCGCATCGCCATCGTCACCGTCTCGGACCGCGCCAGCCGCGGGGAATACGAGGACAAGGGCGGCCCCGCCGCCGAGGCGTGGCTGCGCGAGGTGGTGACCTCGCCGGTCGAGATCGCCCGCCACATCGTCCCCGACGGGCGCGAGGGCGTCGCCGCGACCCTGCGGCGGCTGGCCGACGGCGAGGGCGCCGACCTCATCCTCATCACCGGCGGCACCGGCCCTGCGCCGCGCGACGAGACGCCGGAGGCGCTCGCCGACGTGATCGAGAAGGAGCTCGAGGGCTTCGGCGAGGCGATGCGGCGCGCCTCGCTCGACGAGGGGGTGCCGACGGCGATCCTGTCGCGTCAGTCGGCGGGCATCCGCGACGCCTGCCTGATGATCACCATCCCCGGCAAGCCGGCCGCCATCGCCACCTGCCTCGACGCGGTGTTCGCGGCGGTGCCCTATTGCCTCGACCTGATCGGCGCGGCGCGGATCGAGACGGACCCGGCGCGGATCGTGGCTTTCCGGCCGAAGGGGTGAAGGCGGGTCGGGGGCTCTGCCCCCGCGCCCGTTCCGGGCGCCCCCCCGGGATATTTGGGTCCAGCCCGAGGGGGTGGGGGCGTGCCTGCGAGGGGTGGTCTGGCGGCTGTAAGGCTGGCCGCACAGGGGCCATTGCCCCGGTGTCATGGCCCAGCCCGAGGCGTCCCGTGGCTCGACCGAGGGAGGCCGGCGCGGGGGCCGCGGTGCAACCCGGCCGCGGGCGGGGGTGTTGGGCCTCGCACGGGGGGGAGCCCCGGACACTCAAAAACATCAGGGATTTCAGGGGAGGAGCCCTTATGACCACATTCACACGCCGCGATCTGGGCCGGGTCGCGCTCGGGGCGGGGGCGCTGGTGGCGCTGCCGCGCGGGGGTCACGCCCGGACCTTCATCAACATCCTGACCGGCGGCACCTCGGGGGTCTATTACCCGCTCGGCGTGGCGCTGTCGCAGATCTACGGCGCCGGCATCGAGGGGGCGCAGACGCAGGTGCAGGCGACCAAGGCCTCGGTCGAGAACTGCGTTCTGCTGGACCGCCGGCGGGGCGAGCTGGCCTTCATCCTCGGCGACTCGCTCATGCACGCGGCCGAGGGCAACGCCGAGGCAGGGTTTCCGAGGCCGCTGACCTCGCTCAGGGTGCTGGCCGCGATCTATCCCAACTTCGCCCATCTGGTGGTGCGGCAGGATTCGGGCATCCGCACCTTCGCGGACGTGCGCGGGCACTCGCTGTCGGTGGGCGCGCCGGCGTCGGGGGCGGAACTCAGCAGCCGGCTGATGTTCGATGCGGCCGGGATGAGCTACAAGGACCTGAGCAAGGTGGAGTACCTGCCCTATTCGGACTCGGCCGAGCTGATCAAGAACCGCCAGCTCGACGGGACGCTGCAGTCGGCGGGGCTGGGGTCGGGGTTCATCCGTGACCTCGCGGCGTCGATCCCGATCACCATCGCCGAGGTGCCCGCCGCCGTCGCCGAGAAGATGGGCAAGCCGTTCCAGTCCGCGGTGATCCCCGCCGGCACCTACGAAGGGCAGGACGCCGACGTGATGACGGTGCTGACGCCGAACTACCTCGTCACCCACGATGAGGTGCCGGACGAGCTGGCCTATCAGATGGCGAAGCTGATGTACGCCAATCTCGACGCGCTCAAGGCGGCCCACTCGGCGGCCAATGACATCGACCCGATGAAGGCCGCGCAGAACCTGCCGGTGCCGCTGCATCCCGGTGCGGCGCGGTATTATCAGGAGGCCGGCGTCCCCATCGAGTGAGTGAGCAGCGTCACCAGCGTCGCCCCGTAGCGGCGCTGGTCGATCTGGGCGAGGCCCGGCGGGGGCAGGGGGGGCGCCTCCTCCTCCCACACCACGAGCGCGGCGGGGGCGAGCCAGCCGCCGGCCAGCGCCGAGGCGAGCGCCGCCTCGCCCCGCCGCTGCCCGTAGGGCGGGTCGAGGAACACCACGTCATAGCCCGGCCCGCGGTTCGGCCCGAGGTTCGTCGCGTCGCGGCGCCAGATGTCGGTCACCCCCATCGCCCTCGCCTTCTCGACATTGGCGCGCAACAGCGCCCGTGCCGCGGCGCCGTCATCGACGAACGCCACCCGCGCCGCGCCGCGGCTGAGCGCCTCGAGCCCGAGCGCGCCGGTGCCGGCGAAGAGGTCGAGCACCCGCGCACCCTCGAGCGTGACGCCGTGGCTGTTCTCGATGAGGTTGAACATCGCCTCGCGCACCCGGTCGGTCGTGGGCCGCAGATGCGCTGCCGGGTCGCCGTCGCCGACCTCGGCCAGTTTCAGCCCCCGCAGCCTGCCGCCGACGATCCGCATGATGTCCCGCTCCTTCGTGTCCGGTCGCGCCGGCTTTGCCCGTGTCGCAACCGGTGGCAAGTGAGGATGTGCAAATGGCCGGCAAGGTAGAACTGATGGCGCGTCGCAGGACCGAACGTCCCGCGTTGGCGCCCTCAGTCCGGCACCAGCATGTACCCCGCCCCCCGCACGGTCTGCAGGTAGCGCGGCTCGCGCGGGTCGGGTTCGAGCTTGCGGCGCAGGCGGGTGATCTGCACGTCGATGGCGCGTTCCGAGTTCTCGCCGCCCTCGTCGGGGTCGCGGCCCAGCACCTCGATCAGGGTCGGGCGGTCCACCGGCTCGCCGGGGCTCTCGGCCAGGCGGCGCATCAGCGTCTGCTCGCTGCCGGTCAGGCGGACGGGGCTCTCGCCCTGCCACAGCTCGCCCTTGCCGGCGTCGTAGCGCAACGGGCCGAGGGTCAGGTACTTCGGCCCGCTCGCCGCCGCCGCCGGCACCCGGCGCAGGATCGCGGCGATCCTGAGCAGCAGTTCGCGCGGCTCGAAGGGCTTGGCGAGGTAGTCGTCGGCCCCCGATTCGAGCCCGCGGATGCGGTCGTCGGTCTCGCCTCGCGCGGTCAGCAGCAGGACCGGGGTCTGGCTCTTCCGCCGCAGGTCGCGGGTCAGCGTCAGCCCGTCCTCGCCCGGCATCATCACGTCGAGCACGATGAGGTCGAAGTCGAGCCCGGCGAGCAGCCGCCGCGCCTGCGCGGCATCCCGCGCGGTGGTGACGAAATAGCCGCTGCGGACGAGGAAGCGGCGCAGCAGGCTGCGGATCCGCTCGTCATCGTCCACGATCAGCAGATGGGCGTCGGGGGCGGGCTCGGATCGGGTCATCCGCGCGGCCCCGCGCCGACCTCGCCGGGGGTGGGCGGGGCGTCGCGCAGCGCCTGGAACTGGGCCCGCGTCTCGCCGTCCATCATCGCCTCGAGCACCTGCCGGAAGCCGGTCACCGCCTGCGGCCCGGCGGCGCGATAGGCGGCGCGCATCCGCGCCCGCTGGCTCTCGGACAGCCGCCGTTCCAGCGCGGCGCCCTTGTCGGTGAGGGTGAGCTGCCGCTCGCGCCGGTCGCGGCGGCCGATGCGGCTGTCGACCAGCCCGTCCTCGATCAGCGCCCTGAGCACGCGGTTCAGCGACTGCTTGGTGACGCCCAGCACCTCGAGCAGCGCGGTCACGGTCAGCCCCGAGTCGCGGTGGATGAAATAGAGCGCCCGGTGATGGGCGCGGCCATAGCCGATCTCGGCCAGGATCAGGTCGGGGTCCGAGGTGAAGGCGCGATAGGCGAAATACATCGCCTCCATCCCGCGCCGGATCTGCTCGTCGGTGAGCGACAGCAGGGTTTCGGCGCCCGCCGGCACCCCCGGTGCCCCGAGCCCCGCGCCCAGCCCGCTGGCCGCCGCCTGCGCCACGCCGGTCGCGCGGGGATCGCGCCGCGCCTCGCGTTGCGCGTCGCGCGCGCCCGTCTTCAGTCCCGCGTTCTGCATCGTTGCCTCACAGTCATGGCGGCCATGATAGGGCAGCGTTGTTGACTTTCCAAGAATCAATCTCTACCGCTGGCCGTGGCGCAATTTTCTGCCACCGAAAGGGGGCAGGCGCGACACAATCTGAAAATGACCTGAGGTCGGGGGCTGACATGGCAGCGAGTTACGAGGATCGCGACGGCAAGATCTGGATGGACGGAGAGCTGGTGGACTGGCGCGATGCGCGCGTCCACATTCTCACCCATGCCCTCCACTATGCCAGCGCCGTATTCGAGGGCGAGCGCTGCTACGACGGCAAGATCTTCAAGTCGCGCGAGCACGCCGAGCGGCTGCTCAAGTCCGGCGAGCTGATCGACATGGAGATCCCGTGGACCGCCGACCAGATCGTCGCGGCCAAGGAGGAGGTGCTCAAGGCCAACGGCTTCACCAACGCCTATGTCCGCGCCATCGCCTTCCGCGGCGCCGGCCCCGACATGGGGGTCGCGGCCAGCCACAACCCGGTGCGGCTGGCGATCTGCACGTGGGAATGGGGCAGCTACTACGGCGACGCCAAGTGGCAGGGCGCCAAGCTCGACATCTCGAAGTGGAAGCGGCCGAGCCCCGAGACGATCCCGGCGGCGGCGAAGGCGGCGGGGCTCTACATGATCTGCACCATGTCCAAGCACGCGGCCGAGAAGAAGGGCTGCTCGGACGCGCTGTTCATGGACTATCGCGGCTACGTGGCCGAGGCGACCGGTGCCAACGTGTTCTTCGTGAAGGACGGCGAGATCCACACCCCGCTCGCCGATGCGTTCCTGAACGGCATCACCCGGCAGACCATCATCCAGATGTGCAAGGACCAGGGCATGGTCGTGCACGAGCGCCACATCCTGCCCGAGGAGGTGTCCGAGTTCCAGGAGTGCTTCCTGACCGGCTCGGCCGCCGAGGTCACCCCGGTGGCCCAGATCGGCGACGACTGGCATTTCCAGGTCGGAGCCACGACGCGCAAGATCGCCGAGGACTACGAGGCGCTCGTCCGCGCCTGAGCCAGACCGAGGGGCGCGCGCCCAACGCGGCGCGCCCCTCCCGCGCTTACGCCCGGCGGCCCCTCGGGCTGGACCCAAATATCCCGGGGGTGAGGAGGGTCAGACAAAGCTCCGGTGGAGCTTTGTCCCGACGAACGCCCTCGGGCCATGCCCGAAGGCTGGGGGCAGCGCCCCGGCCGGCGTTGACGTCGGACGAACGCCACCTATCTTCCCGGCATGGCTGATCTGAGCGTGTCCGTCCTGCCCGCGATCGCGGAAATCGAAGCGACCGCCTGGGACGGCTGCGGCGCGGCCGCGGGGCTGCGGGGCGATCCCTTCACCACCCACCGTTTCCTCGCCGCGCTCGAGGCGTCGGGCTCGGTCGGGCGGGGGACGGGGTGGCAGCCCGCCCATCTGGTCGCACGCGACGGGGCGGCGGTCGTGGGCGTCGCGCCGCTCTATCTCAAGACCCACAGCCAGGGCGAATACATCTTCGACCATCACTGGGCCGATGCGTGGCAGCGCGCGGGCGGGCGCTACTATCCCAAGCTGCAGTCCGCGGTGCCCTTCACCCCCGCGACCGGCCCCCGGCTGATCGCCGACAGCCCCGCGGTGCAGGCGGCGCTGCTGGCGGCGATGGCCGAGGTGGCCGGGCAGGCCGGGTTTTCGTCGGCCCATGTCACCTTCTGCACCGCGGCCGAGCGGCGGCTGGGCGAGGCGCAGGGCTGGCTCGGCCGCACGACGACCCAGTATCACTGGCAGAACGACGGCTACGCCGATTACGAGGATTTCCTGTCCCGCCTGTCGAGCCGCAAGCGCAAGGCGCTGCGGAAAGAGCGCGCCCGCGCGAACGAATTCGGCGGCCGGATCCGGGCGCTGCGCGGCGACGAGATCGCGCCGCGCCACTGGGACGCGATGTGGGCGTTCTACCAGGACACCGGCGGGCGAAAATGGGGGCGGCCCTATCTGACCCGCGCCTTCTTCGAGGCGCTGCACGAGACGATGCGCGACGACTGCCTGCTGGTCATCGCCGAGCGCGACGGCCGGGCGGTGGCCGGGGCGCTGAACCTGATCGGCGCCGATACGCTCTACGGCCGCTACTGGGGCTGCATCGAGGACCACCCGTTCCTGCATTTCGAGCTCTGCTACCACCGCGCCATCGACTGGGCGATCGCCCACGGGCTCGCCCGCGTCGAGGCCGGGGCACAGGGCGAACACAAGCTGGCGCGCGGCTATCTGCCCGCCGCGACGCACTCGATCCACTGGATCGCCGATCCCGGTTTCTGCGCCGCGCTCGCCGCCCATCTTGAGGACGAGGACGCCGCCGTCGGCGACGACATGGCCGAGACGGCGGCCTTCGGCCCCTACCGCCGCGGCTGAACCCGAAAAGGTTCCCGCGGCTGTAAGGGGCATTTGAGGCAGTTGAACGGCGCGTTAACGGCGAATCTTACCCCAAATTAACCCCTCGCCCGGCAGGATCGTCCACGGGGAACAAGGTGGACGACATGGATCGGGGACATGACGGGGTTTCGCCACATCGCAACGACCATGCAGGGGCAGGTCCGTAATCTCACGGACCTGACCCTCGGCAAGGTGGGCGACCGGCTGGTGCTGGTCGGGGCGACCCATGCGGGGGGCGGGTCGATCTATGCCGTGACCGGGGCCGACACCGCGCCGCAACTGGCCGAGAGCTACGCCTATGCCCGCAGCCTGCGCCACATGGCCGAGCCGCAGGCGCTGCTGATCGACCGGCCGGGCGGCGGAACGGCGCTGCTGACCGCGGGGATATCGGGCGGGGTGCGGGACGTGCGCTGGCTCGACCCCGACCTCGGCCGGGGGGCGGGGGACCGGGGCCTCTCCGGGGCGGGGCTGCCGTCCAGCCTGCTGGACGCGGGCAGCTTCACCACGGCCTCGGGGCGCTCGCTGCTCTGGACGACGCGCGACAACTCGGGCGAGCTGTCGATCTGGCACCAGCGCGCGGATGGCGGGCTGAGCCTGATGGCGCGCGATGCCTGGCCGGGGCGGATGCCGCCCGGCGGGCAGATCGACAGCGTGCTGACCCTGCGGCTGGGCGGGGTGGACATGATCGTGCAGGCCTCGACGCTGGGCAACTACATCGGCGCCCACGTCGTCACCCCGGACGGCCGGATGGGCAGCGGCCAGTTCGTCGGCAGCAGCCGCGGGACCGGCTTCAACGGCCCGCGCGACCTCGCCGCGGTCGAGGTCGAGGGCAAGCACTACGTCATCGTCAGCTCGGCCGGGTCGTCGTCCCTGACCACGGTGCGGATCGTCGCGGGCGGCGGGCTGGTGCCGGTCGATCACGTCATCGACGAGCGCACGACGCGCTTCCAGTCCGCCACGGTGATGGAGGCGGTGCAGATCGACGGCCGCGCCTTCGTCGTCGTGGGCGGGGCGGACGACGGGCTGAGCCTCTTCACCGTGACCCCGGACGGGCGGCTCGTGCATCTCGACACCATCGCCGACGCGGACGGCATGAGCCTCGCCAATGTCTCGGCGCTCGCGACCCGGGTGATCGACGGGCGCATCGTGGTCTTTGCCGCCTCGGCCACCGAGGACGGGATCAGCCAGTTCGTGATCGACCCCGGCCGGATCGGCCAGACCCGCCACGTCGATCAGGGCCGCCACGTCGGCACCGACGGCAACGACCTGATCCAGGGCGGGCTGAACACGACGCGGATCTCGGGCGGGGACGGCGACGACATCCTGATCTGCGGCTCGCGCGCCATCGACCTGTACGGCGGGGCGGGGGCGGACGTGTTCATGCCCCTGCGGGTCCGCGGCCAGGTGGCGATCCGCGACTTCGAGGCGGGGGTGGACCGGCTCGACTTTTCCATGATGGGGATGATCCGCTCGATCTGGCAGGTCAAGATGACCGCCCAGAGCTGGGGCATCCGCATCAAGTGCGGCGAGACGACGGTCAACGTCTACAGCCACAACGGCAAGCCGCTGTCGGCGTCGTGGTTCGACAACGCCATGTTCCCGGTCGCCCATTACCAGCCGCCGGACGTGCGCTCGACGGTGACCGGCACCGGCCGCGCGGACCTGCTGCGGGCCACCGAAGGCGGCTCGACCGTCTACGGCTTCACCGGCAACGACACGATCCTCGGCAGCCGGCTCGAGGATTTCATCGTCGGCGGCGCCGGTCACGACCGCATCAGCGCGGACGACGGCGAGGACACGATCTGGTCGGGCGGGGGCAACGATTTCATCCGCGCCGGGGGGATGAACGACATCGTGCTGGCGGGCGATGATCACGACCTCGTCATGGGCGAGGGCGGGGACGATAGCCTCGCCGGGCAGGGTGGAAACGACATCATCTTCGGCGGCTCCGGAAACGACCGCCTGAACGGCGGGTCCGGCGACGATTTCCTGGCTGGCGAGGACGGCGACGACCGCATCTGCGGGCTGGCTGGCAACGATCGGTTGATCGGGGGGAACGGCAACGACGTGCTGATCGATGCCGAGGGCAACAACGTGTTCCGCGACACCGCGGGCAACAACGTGATGTTCGCCGGCGCCGGGCGCGACCGGATGTTCGGGGGTTCGGGCAACGACACCATCCGATCGGGGGCGGGAAACGATTTCGTTGCCGGTGGCGGCGGGGAAGACAACGTGATCGCCGCGGCGGGCGACGACGTGGTGCTGGGAAACGAGGGCGACGACGTACTCCTTGGGCTCAGCGGTGCCGACTGGATGCACGGCGGTGGGGGGAACGACAGGATCTATGGCGGGACCGAGAACGACCGGCTGGCAGGCGGTACCGGGTCCGACCTCTTGATGGGCGAATCGGGAAACGACGTGTTGCTGGGCGGAGAGGGCGGCGACGCGCTATGCGGGCACAGCGGCAACGACACCCAGTTCGCCGGGGCGGGAGACGACCGTATGTCCGGTGGTCTGGGAGACGACCTTCTGGCCGGCGACGTGGGCGATGATTTCATGGCTGGGGACAGCGGCCGCGACCGGCTGATCGGGGGGGCGGGCCATGACAGCATCGATGGCGGCGCGGACGACGATGACCTGTGGGGAAACGGAGGGAGTGACTGGCTGATCGGCGGCGCGGGCAACGATCGGCTACGAGGAGGCATGGACAATGATACCCTCGACGGCAGTGATGGCGGGGATGTCCTGAACGGGCAGGGCGGCAACGACGTGCTTGACGGCGGGGCAGGCGACGACGTGCTGCTGGGCGACTGGGGGAACGATACGCTGGCGGGCGGTTCCGGCGCCGACCGGTTGGCCGGCGGGGCGGGCGACGACTTTCTTTCCGGCGGGGCGGGGGCCGACTGGCTCGTCGGCGATCCCGGGGCCGACATCTTCGTCTTCTCGGCGCTCGACGATCCGGCCGGCGGGCAGGACACCATCGCCGATTTCGTGAGGGGAGAGGACCGCATCGACCTCTCGGCGCTAGGCGCGGACATCGAGGGCGGGCTGTGGCTCGGCGGGCGGTCCTTCACTGGCCACGCGGGCGAGGTGATCCTGGTCGCCTATTCCGACGGGGTCCGCATCGCGCTGGATGCCGACGGCGACCGCGTGACCGACCTCTCCATCCGGGTCGAACGGCTGACGGCGCTCGGCCGCGACGATTTCCTGCTCTGAGCGGGTCGGTCCCGCCGGACTGGACCTCGGGCCGCGGTTTGCCTAGCTTCGCGCCACGCCCCTGAGGACAGCCACCGGATGAGACAGCAGAACATGGACCGCGATTTCGTCAGCACCGCCCGCACGCTCGCCGAAGCGCTGCCCTATATGCAGCGCTATGCCGGCGCGGTTGTGGTGGTGAAGTTCGGCGGCAACGCGATGGGCGACGACGCGGCGATGGCCGAGTTCGCGCGCGACATCGTGCTGATGAAGCAGGTGGGCATCCATCCCGTCGTCGTCCACGGCGGCGGGCCGATGATCAACGAGCTGCTCGACCGGCTGGGGATCGAAAGCCGCTTCGTCCGCGGCAAGCGCGTCACCACGCAAGAGGCCGTGCAGGTGGTCGAGATGGTCCTCTCGGGCCTCGTCAACAAGCGCATCGTCCAGGCGATCAACGACGCCGGCGGCCGCGCCATCGGCATCTCGGGCAAGGACGACGACCTGATGGTGTGCGAGGCCGACGACCCCGAACTCGGCTTCGTCGGGCGCCCGATCGAGATGAACGTCCAGATCATCCGCGACCTCTACGGCGCCGGGCTGATCCCGGTCATCGCCCCGGTCGCCACCGGCATGGCCGACAACGAGACCTTCAACGTCAACGGCGACACCGCAGCGGGGGCGATCGCGGGCGCACTCAAGGCCGACCGGCTGCTGCTCTTGACCGACGTGGCGGGGGTCAAGGACGGCTCGGGCCAGGTGCTGACCCAGATCCACCCCGACCAGGTGCGCGCGATGATCGCCGACGGCACCATCGCCGGGGGGATGATCCCCAAGACCGAGACCGCGCTCAAGGCGCTGGACGAGGGGGTGCGGGCGGTGGTGATCCTCGACGGGCGGGTGCCGCACGCGACCATGCTCGAGCTCTTCACCGAGCAGGGGGCGGGCAGCCTGATGCGGTCGACCGAGCCGCGGGTGAAGCCGCACGGGCTCAGGCAGGGCGGCAGCGGGCTTTAGCCGTCGTGAAAATCTAGCCGCCGTGGTGGCTTGCGGGCCGGCTATGCGGGTGGCAGTCTGACCCGGCACCCGCGGGAAAGGACCGAGATGACACCGCCCGGACATTGCCGCCTGATCCTGACCCGCCACGCCAAGTCCGACTGGGACGACCCGAGCCTGCCGGATCAGGAGCGGCCCCTGAACGCCCGCGGCCGCCGCTCGGCCCGGGCGCTGGGCGACTGGCTCGCCAGCCGCGGCTATGACCCCGAGGAGGTGCTCTGCTCGCCCGCGCGCCGCACCTGCGAGACGTGGGAGTGCGTGTCGAGCGCGGTGTTCGAGACCCGCCCGCCCGTCCGGCTCGAGCCCGCGCTCTACCACGCTGCGCCCGAGGTGATGCTGAAGGTGCTGCGCACGGCGACGGCGCCGACGGTGATGATGATCGGCCACAACCCCGGCATCGCCGCCTTCGCGGCGCAACTGCCGGCGCGCCCCCCGCTCTCGCCCGAGTTCCGCCGCTATCCCACGGCGGCAACGCTGGTGGTGGATTTCCAGACCGACGACTGGTCGAAGCTATGCCCCGGCGAGGGCAGCGTGTTGGATTTCGTACGGCTCGACGGGCGGGAGTGAGGCGGGGCAGGGTTGGGGGACCGAGGGGTGCGGCAATCACCGATGACCCCTGCGTTTCGTGCAGCGAGGATGATGGGCTGGACCCGACAGACGGCGTAGTTGCGCACGCGCCCTGACGTTCTGGGAGATGCGGGGCTACATATTCGCAAAACGAGATCAGCATTGCCTGGCTGAACCGCGGCAAACGATGATGTCCGGCTGCTGAGCGGCTCAGCGGGATACCAACGCCAAGTCTTGCGCACCTCGGCGACTTCATCCCGACCCAAGCACCGCTGACCGAGGCGAGTAGTTTACCAAGCGCCAACGGTGGCGACGTTGGCCTTTTGCCGGCTGCGCACGAAATGCTCCAAGCGCCTCCTCCATCTCTCCCGAGCGTAAAGCAAAGCTTTGCTCGCCACCCACCCAGAGGCACGGTGGGCGGCGCGCATGGCTCTCGCGTCGCGTTAAGGCTTTTGCGGACTAGGCTGTGCGCCTGCCCGGCGCCCCGTGCACCCTGCGCCGGGAGACTGAGTCCCGGTTCAAGCTAACTGACCCGTCCATAGCTTCCCAAGCCAAGGCACGGCATTCCAAGTTGCGCCCCTCTGCGGCAGGCTGAACTGTCTGAGAGGAGGGTCTGCCACCTTCGCGAGTTGCGGCTCGATGTGGACGCTCAAGCTCGAGTGAATAGGTGTTTTGGCTGGGCGAAGGTCGGGTCGTGTTTAATCTTAGAGGGGTCGTGAAATGTTTCTCCCGCTGCCCCGCACGCGTTGAGAGGCGTATCACGCGTTCTCTGACTGGTTTGGCGGTGCGCGGTGCGGCGCACCACACAGGCTCGACGGGTGATTGGCTGCACGGCATCGGTCGAGGCGTGCCTCACGCCGTGGCCGAACTTTTTCGCCCCTTGGCCACGTGCGGCCTCCTGCGGGCGACTTTGGTGGTCCGAGCAAAGAAATCCCGGGCACGGGCCAAACGCTCTTTGCCTCCAAGGAGAACGACTCGTGCTGTGCTGTTCTTGCCGGAGCAGCTGGCACCCTTAGCCAAGCCGGTGTGTGCTGTGGGGTACGGCTGGCCGGCTAAAACCGAGTCGCCAATGTCGGCTCGCATTTGGCGGATAGCCTTAGAGCGCAGCGCCTCAGGGCTAAGCTCATCCCCTGTGGTGCGGCGCCCATCCAGCGCGGCGCCTGCACGGTTGACCATTTCGCCCGCCTCCACCGCGTCCCGCCCCCTCGCGGCCTCGTAGAGATTCCCGTCTCCGCACCTGAGTCCCAGCCACCCGCCATCACATCCCCCACCCGATTGTGGCCCCGCCGCCGCAGCGACGGCGGGGTCGTGCGGCGGTGACGGTGGTTTGAATTGAAATCGGCGGCGCTCCGCCTATCTGCTTGGCCTGAATCAAGCAGGTTGCCGACAAGAGCCTCGACGGCCCGGCAGGACAGGAGACACACATGACCCGGATCGCCACGCCCGCCCTTCACCGGAGGCGGTTTCTCGCCAGTTCAGCCGCGCTCGGCGTCGCGACCGTCGCCGGCGCTGCTGCCGCGCAGGCGATCGACCCCTACACCGGCCAGCCGCTGCAGGGCGCGCCCGCGGCGGGCGCAACCCCGGACGCCGGCGTGGTGCAGTTCGACACCCAGGACAACCGGCGCAACCAGTCGAGCTTCCGGATGCACGACTGGCAGCCGTTCTTCGACAACCTCACCAACGGCGCGATCCTCGTGGATTTCACTTCGCGGGCGCTCAGCTTCTGGTCCGAGGACCAGACCGTCTTCCGGCTCTACCCCACCTCGATCCCGGTCAGCGAAGATCTGACGCGGAAGGGGCGGACCGAGATCATCAAGAAGGTCGAAGGGCCGACCTGGTCGCCCACCCCCGAGATGAAGAAGCGCAACCCCGAGTGGCCGGACTTCGTCCCTGCCGGCCCGGACAATCCGCTCGGTACCCACGCGCTGTGGCTGAGCTGGCAGTACTACCGCATCCACGGCACCCACGACACGCGCAAGATCGGGCGGAAGTCGTCGAACGGCTGCATCGGGCTTTACAACGAGCACATCAAGGAGCTGTACGGCCTGACCAAGATCGGCACGCAGGTGCTGGTGATCTGAGGACGGCAGCGGCCGCGGTCGGCTCGCCGGCGCTGCGTCTGACGCGCGGGCCGAATGGGGCGAGCGGCCTATGAGCCGCCGTCCGCCCTCGGTCTGGCGGCGCGGCAGGGCAATTTGAAAGCGCCGCCTACGATGCGGCGCCCCTCAACCGGCCGCCCGCGGCGGGAGTGCGAGACGGCTGACCGCCCCCTTGCCGACCTCCAAAAGAAACCAAACCTCCGCCCGGCGCCCCGCCATCCTACCCTGTCACCTGCACAAGCGTCCCCACCAACCCCACTCACTCCCTCCCTCCCCGTGGCCCCGGCACCACCTCGGCCGGGGCGAGGTACTCGACCAAAAGCGCCGAGACGTCGTCCTGTCGCTCGCCCGAGGCGAACTCGGACACCGACCAGCACATCGATTCGAGCAGCCCGAACCCCGACAGGGGCGCATTGAGCTGCAGGATCGTCTTTAGACCTTCATCGCCCAGCAACTCGCCGCGGCGCGAGCAGGCGTCGGTGATCCCGTCCGACACGATCAGCAGCCGGTCGCCGCTGCCCAGCGTCACGACGGTCTCCTCGAACACGGGCGCCTCGATCACGCCGACCGGCAGGCCGCCGCCGCCGATCCGCTCGACCCCGCCGCCTGCGCGTTGCAGCGCCGGGTGCGGGTGGCCGGCCTGCACCAGTTGCAGCCGCCCGGTCGGCAGGTCCAGCCGGCCGTAGATCATGGTCAGGTAGTTGTCGGTCTGGATCCCGTCGAGCATCAGCCCGTTCAGCGCCGCGACGACCTGCACCGGCGACAGCGCGTGGTCGAGCGACAGCGAATCGATCTGCGTCGCGATCCGCGCCGTGATCAGCGCCGAGGCGACGCCGTGACCCGAGACATCCACCGCATAAAGCCCGACGGTCCGCTCATCGATCTGGTGGAACCCCACCAGGTCGCCGCCGATCATCCCCGCCGGCCGCATCAGCAGCGACAGCCTGAGCGGGCCGAAGCTGCGCTGCCGTTCGCGGATCAGCGCCTGCTGCAGCTTGCGGGCCTCGCGCAGGTCGGTGTTGATCTGCTCCTGCGCAGCGCTGAGGCGGTCGAGCGCGCCGCGCAGCTTGGCGTTCGCCTCGCTCAGCGTGTCCTGCATGTCGAGCACCCGCTCGGCCGCGCCGAGCCGCGCGACCAGCTCGGCCCCCGAGATCGGCTTGGTCAGGAAATCGTCGGCGCCGGCGCCCATCCCCTCGGTCACGTCGGCGCTGTCGTTGCGGGTGGTCAGAAGGATGAAGAAGCCGTAGCCGCGCCGCGGCAGGGCGCGATGCGCGCGGCAGAGGTCGAGCCCCGAGAGCCCGTCGAGATGCCAGTCCGAGAGGATCAGGTCCGGCTCGGACGCGCGGGCCAGCCGCAGCGCCTCGGACCCGTCCTCGGCCTCGATCACCCGGTAGCCCGCCCGCTCGAGGTGGATGCGCAGCATCCGCCGGTGCGCCCGGCTGCCGTCTGCCAGCAGCACCAGCCGGCCCGGCGCGCGCTCAGGCCGGGCAGGGGGGGCAAGGGGTGCATGGCGATTCGGCTGCCTCATGCCGCCTGTCTAGCGGGCGGGGGTGAACAGCCGGTTAAGCCGCGCATTGAGGGCGTTTACGGTTTGTGAACCCGCCGCCCGTATAAGCGGCGTCAGAGGCTGGCCAGAGGCGAACGATGATCGACTGGAAACGCATGGCGGCGCTGCGCCACGAGGTGGGGGAGGACGAGTTCGCCCCCCTCGTCGAGCTGTTTCTCGACGAGATCGAGGGGGCCATCATGACCATGGTCCCGAACGATCCCGACCGGATGGAGCAGCGGCTGCATTTCCTCAAGGGCTGCGGGCTGAACATGGGGCTGAACGCCTTCTGCCGCCTCTGCGACACGTGGGAGCGGATGGTCGCCACCGGGCTCGGCGACCAGCTCGACGTCGAGGCGCTGATGGCGGGCTACGCCGCCTCGAAGCAGGCGCTGATGCGCGACCTCGAGGCGATGACCGCGCCGCCGACCGATGCAGCGGGGCGCGAGGGGGCCGCGTGAGGCGAATCGGCCCTGCCGCGGGGCCTCAGATGAGGAACTCGGCCAGCACCGGGTCGCCGGTGATGTCGCGCCAGTCGAACCCGGCCTCGGCCAGCCGCGCGTTCAATGCATCGAGATTGGCCGGGTCGGTGGTCTCGATCCCGATCAGCACCGAGCCGAAGTTGCGGGCCGATTTCTTGAGGTACTCGAAGCGGGCAATATCGTCCTCGGGGCCGAGCAGGTTCAGGAACTCGCGCAGCGCGCCGGGCCGCTGCGGCAGCCGCAGGATGAAGTATTTCTTCAGCCCCGCCCAGCGTTGCGCGCGCTCGCGCACCTCGGGCAGCCGCTCGAAGTCGAAGTTGCCGCCCGAGCAGATGCAGACCACCCGCCGCCCGGCGAGACGGCCCTGCGCCGCAAGGTCGCGCAGTGCGTCGATGGCCAGCGCGCCCGCGGGCTCGAGGACGATCCCCTCGCCGTTCAGCATCTCGAGCATGGTGGCGCTGATCCGGTCCTCGGGCGCCTGCAGCGTGTCCGAGACCGCGAATCGGCCCAGCCGGGCAAAGGGCAGCGCACCGATCCGCGCCACCGCGGCGCCATCGACGAAGCTGTCCACCCGGGGCAGGGTGACCGGCGCACCCTCCGCCAGCGCCGCGGCGAGGCTGGCGCCGCCCGCGGGCTCGACGAAGGCAAAGCCGGTCTGCGGGGCGCTCAGCGCGCAGTATTCGGTGACCCCGGCGGCCAGCCCGCCGCCGCCGACCGGCAGCACCACGAGGTCGGGCGCGGCGTCGATCTGCGCCAGCATCTCGGCCGCGACCGTGGCCTGGCCCTCGATCACCCGCGCGTCGTCGAAGGGCGACAGGAACACGGCCCCATGCGCGGCGGTGTAATCCTGCGCCGCCTTCAACGTCTGGTCGAAGTAGTCGCCGGTCAGCACGATCTCGACCGCGCCCGCGCCGAACATCCGGGTCTTGTCGATCTTCTGCCGCGGCGTGGTGACCGGCATGAAGATCACCCCCCGCGCGCCGAAGTGCCGGCAGGCGAAGGCCACGCCCTGGGCGTGGTTGCCGGCGCTGGCGCAGACGAAGCGCGCGCCAGGGCCCGCGCCCGCGTGACGCATGGCGTTGAAGGCGCCGCGCAGCTTGTAGCTGCGCACCGGGGTCAGATCCTCGCGCTTGAGCCAGATGTCGGCGTCGTATCGCGCCGAAAGGTGGTCGTTGCGCTGCAGCGGCGTCGGGTCGAAGAGCGTCCGCAGCGCCGCCTCGGCGTCCGCGACCGCGGCCAGGAAATCGCTCATCGCCACGCCTCCACGCCCGGGCGACCGGCCGTGTCCGCGGCACCCCCGATGCGGGCCGGGACACCGGCCCCGGCACGGTCCCGGAGCTGCGCCTGCCGGGTCGCCGCGATCCTGTCGTTCATCCGCCTCGCCCTCGCCTTCGTCCTGGCCCTGACCCTCCGCGCCGCGCGGCGGCTGCGCCGTTCCACTTGTGAGCCTGCCCGAAACCCCATAATCCCCAAGCCAGCCAGCGAAAAGGGGACCGCAGATGAGCGCCGCGCCGAAAAAAGTCGTTCTCGCCTATTCCGGGGGGCTCGACACCTCGATCATCCTCAAGTGGCTGCAGACCGAATATGGCTGCGAGGTCATCACCTTCACCGCCGACCTCGGCCAGGGCGAAGAGCTCGAGCCGGCCCGCGCGAAGGCCGAGTTGCTTGGGATCCGCTCCGAGAACATCCACATCGAGGACGTCCGCGAGGAGTTCGTGCGCGACTACGTCTTCCCGATGTTCCGCGCCAATGCGGTCTACGAGGGGTTGTATCTGCTCGGCACCTCGATCGCCCGGCCGTTGATCGCCAAGCGGCTGGTCGAGCTGGCGCATCAGCACGGCGCCGACGCGGTGGCGCATGGCGCGACGGGCAAGGGCAACGACCAGGTGCGCTTCGAGCTGTCGGCGTATGCGCTCGACCCCGCGATCAAGGTGATCGCGCCGTGGCGGCTGTGGGACCTGACCTCGCGCACCAAGCTGATCGAGTTCGCCGAGGCGCACCAGATCCCGATCGCCAAGGACAAGCGCGGCGAGGCGCCGTTCTCGGTCGATGCGAACCTGCTGCACACCTCGTCCGAGGGCAAGGCGCTGGAAAACCCGGCCGAAGAGGCCCCGGAGTACGTCTACGCCCGCACCGTCAGCCCCGAAGAGGCGCCGGACGAGCCGCAATACGTCGAGATCGGCTTCGAGCGCGGCGACGCGGTCTCGATCGACGGCGAGGCGCTGTCGCCCGCGACGATCCTCACCCGCCTGAACGAACTGGGCCGCACCCACGGCATCGGCCGGCTCGATTTCGTCGAGAACCGCTTCGTCGGCATGAAGTCGCGCGGCATCTACGAGACCCCCGGCGGCACGATCCTGCTCGAGGCGCACCGCGGGATCGAGCAGATCACGCTCGACAGCGGCTCGGGCCACCTCAAGGACAGCCTGATGCCGCGCTATGCCGAGCTGATTTACAACGGCTTCTGGTTCTCGCCCGAGCGCGAGATGCTGCAGGCGCTGATCGACAAGAGCCAGGAGCACGTCACGGGCACGGTGCGGCTGAAGCTCTACAAGGGCTCGGCGCACACGGTCGGGCGCTGGTCGGATCACTCGCTCTACAGCGAGGCGCACGTGACCTTCGAGGACGACGCCGGCGCCTACGACCAGAAGGACGCGGCCGGGTTCATCCGGCTGAACGCCCTGCGGCTCAAGCTGATCGGCAACCGCAACGCCCGCGTGGGCGGCTGAGCGGGGCGAGACCGCGGGGTTGAGCTAGGCGGGGGCGCGCTCGGAGGGGAGCGGGCGGAACGCAGGCCTGCCCCTGACGGCACACCGCCGGAGGGAAGGGTGCCGCGCCGTGCGCGGCTCGTCGCAAGCGCGGACGCGTTGACGCGGCAGGCTGTCTTGATGGCCTGCGGCACTCGGGGGGGTGTTGCTCTCGTCCACCACCACCGACGGTGATCTGCGCTTATCGGCTTTCAGCAGCTCAACGTCGCGCGGCGGGTCGGCGCGAGCGCAGACGCGTTGACGCGACGGGCGGTCTGAGGCCTCTAGTGCAGCCGGGGGAGGACGGGTCGTTATTGTCCGCACCGCCGGCGCCGACAGGCGCACGTCAACACCCAACAGTTCGTCGTCGGTCTCCCGTTGGCATCGCCAGCGTGCTTTCCCGGAAGGGGCTGTGGGGCAGACACATGCCGCAGTGGTTCTGCGCTGTTGGCGTTCGGGACGTTCTGGGAGTTCTGGGCAGCCAAGTACGGACCGTCACCCGGTGGCCTGCAGCGCAGAGCCCGTGGGTGCAGCGGGAAACTGCGCAACGGTTCGTCACACTCCAGTTCTTGGGCGCCGCCGCTGGGCCGGGCTGGTTGGGTAACCGTCTGTGCAACACGAGCTTCCGACTTTGCGTAGGAACGTCCCAAGTGCGAGGGAACCCCGGTTGATAAGCACCGGTAAGGCCCGCGCGATCTGGTTCAGCCACGTCCAGTGGATCATCCGGGAGATGATGCCCCTCCACTTGTTCACTGGCGCCGCGCTTGAGCGGCGGTGCGTGCGCTGGGCGCACCACGCCTATCCGGTGATGCCCGAGCACCGGACGGACGGTCGGGCGCGCCGAAGGAAGTCTTCCGCTTCAGGTCGACGCTTCGGCAGCGCGCGGACGGGTAGGGATCGCTGGGCGTCGGTCCGGCTCGACGTGACGCTGACCGGGCGTGACGCTGACGCCGACGCCGCGATCCGTGCCACGGACGGCCGCACCGGCGCGTCAACCGCGGACCGTGAATTCTGCTGGTTCGACATCCCGCTGTTTCGATAACCCTGTGGGGGCGAAAGCAATAAGGGCGGCGGACCGCACAGGCTTGCCGTGCACTGCCACACAAACCGCGCCAGCCGGCCCGCGAGAGACAGGAGATTTCCTTCGCAACGCTGCGAGCCGGCCGATCGGAGGCCCCGTCACTGATAGCGCCTAGCTGACCCGCTCCCCGCCGCCACCGCACCCCCTTCCTGCCGTCTTGCCCTGCGCGCCGGATTGGCCTATCTCTCCGCCACCTCACGGCGGCGGGTTGGCGGAGAGGTTACGCAGCGGATTGCAAATCCGTGAAGACCGGTTCGATTCCGGTACCCGCCTCCATCCTTCCCGGCGCCGGCCTCTCGGCCGCGCAAGCGTGCCCCTCGCGGCAGCACCGGGGAAAGCGCAGGCCCTCCCTCTCACAGCAGGTGGCTCAGGACATGATCTACCGCAGCATTTCGGGCCTCGTCGGCGCCGCCCTGCGCCCGCTTGGGCGGGGCGTGGCGCGTGAGCGGCTGGCGCTCGACCTGCCGGACCTGCCGCAGGGCGCGATCTGGGTCCACGGGGCCAGCGTCGGAGAGCTGAACTCGGCGCGGCCCGTGGTCGCGGCGCTGGCGGCGGTCCGGCCGGTGGTGGTGAGCGCCAACAGCGACACCGGGCTGGCGGTGGCGCGGGGCTGGGGGCTGCCGGCGCTGCGGGCGCCGCTCGACGCGCCGCAGGCGGTGGGGCGGTTCCTCGACGCGCTGCAGCCGGCGCTGGCCGTCACGATCGAGAACGAACTCTGGCCCAACCGGGCTGCGGCGCTGACCGCGCGGGGGATCCCGCAGGCGCTGATCGGGGCGCGGATGTCGGCGCGCTCGGCCCGCAGCTGGGGGCGGGTGCCCCGCCTCGCGGCGGCGGCGCTGGCGGGGGTGCGGCTCGCCTCGGCGCAGGACGCGGGGACCGAGGCGCGGTTGCTGGCGCTGGGCCTGCCCGCGGCGGCCGTCGCGCCGCGGCTGAACCTCAAGCTGCTGACCCCCGCCGCGACCCAGCCCCCCGCCACCGAGGCGGGGCGCGGGCGCGTGTGGCTCGCCGCCTCGACCCATCCGGGCGAGGATGAGATCGCGCTCGCCGCCCATGCCGCGCTCGGCGCGCGCTGGCCGGACGCGCGGCTGATCCTCGCCCCGCGCCACCCCCAGCGGGCCGACGCGGTGGCGGCGCTGATCGCCGCGCGCGGCTTGCGCCACGACCGCCTCGGCGCGCGCGAGGTCGCCGCCGTGCCGCCTGTGCCGGTGCTGCTGATCGACCGGCTCGGTGCGCTCGACGGGGCCTATGCGGCGGCGGGCATCTGCCTGACGGGCGGCTCGCTGGTCGATCACGGCGGGCACACCCCGTGGGAGCCCGCGGCCCACGCCTGCGCCCTGCTGCACGGGCCGCATGTCGCCAATTTCGCCGCCGATTATGCGGCGCTCGACGCGCAGGGGGCGGCGCGCGAGGTGACCGCGGCGACGCTCGCCACGACGCTCGAGGCGCTGATGGCCGGCGAGGCCCGCCGCCGAAAGATGGGTACCGCCGCCCGCGCCGCGCTCGACGCCGCCGCGCCCGATCCGGCGGGGCTGGTGGCGGCGCTGCTGGCGCTCGCGCGCGACTGAGCGCACCGGCCCGCCCTTGCACGGCTGCGCCGAGCGGCCGATATGTGCCGGGACAAGGAGGCTGCGACCATCATGATCCGCTATGCCCTGCGCTGCGACAAAGGCCACGCGTTCGACGGCTGGTTCCGCTCGGCCGAGGGCTTCGACGCGCTGCGCCAGGCGGGGCAGGTGGGCTGCGCGATCTGCGGCTCGCACGCGGTCGAGAAGGCGCCGATGGCGCCCGCGGTGCCGGCCCGTGACGAGGCGGCGGCGCGCCCGCTCGACGCGCCCGGCTCGGCGGCCGAGCAGGCGCTGGCCGAGCTGCGCAAGCGAATCGAGGCGGGGTCGGACTACGTCGGGACCGAGTTCGCCCGCGAGGCGCGCGCCATGCACGAGGGCGAGATGCCGTCGCGCCCGATCCACGGCGAGGCGCGGCTGGAAGAGGCCAGGAAGCTGATCGAGGACGGGGTGCCGGTGGCGCCGCTGCCCTTCCGGCTGCGGCGCAAGGTCAACTAGCCGCGCACGGCTGGGCCGAATGCGGGGCAGGGGGCGCAGGGCGGCGAACCGCCCCGCGCCGCCCCGGTGTCACGAGACCAGCGGCTTGCCGTTCTCGGCGTGGCGGACGGCGAGCTTGCGCCCCATCCGGCCCGAGGCCAGCACCCGCGCCCCGTCCGGCGCCTCGGCGCGGATCCGCAGCTCGGGGAAGAGCGCTAGGATCTCTTCGCGCGCGGCCTCGCCGACCGAGCGCAGCGCCTCGGCGCCGGTATAGAGCGACTCGGTCTCGGCGCCGTTCGAGATGACGATCTGGTGGTCGTCGAAGAGGAAGTGGACGTAGGTCACCTCTGCCCCGTCCGCGACCACGTCGATCCCCTCGATCTGGAGGAGCTGCTTGGCGGCCACCAGC
Source organism: Paracoccus panacisoli (assembly GCF_042435015.1). Lineage (NCBI taxonomy): Bacteria > Pseudomonadati > Pseudomonadota > Alphaproteobacteria > Rhodobacterales > Paracoccaceae > Paracoccus > Paracoccus panacisoli. The sequence continues at coordinate 61,973 of NZ_JBHMQU010000022.1, forward strand.
ACCTCGTCGGTGCCGAACATCCGCTGCGCGATCCGCGAGCGGACCAGCACCCGGTGCTGCGGCGACACGTCGAGATCGGCCGACGGCACCCCGCGCCCGAGCGCGCCGGCACGGATACGGACCGGACGCATCTGCGGCCAGGCCGCCAACGTCGCGGCATCCAGCCGCCGGGTGCCGATCCAGCGGATCGGCTGCAGCCCGGCGTCACGGGTGACGACCAGGTCGCCCACCGCCAGATCGCCCGCCGCCACCGGACCGCGCTCGGTCTCGATCATCGCGTCCGCGGCGAAGCAGAGCACGGCGGTGTTCTCGACCGTCAGGGCCGAGCCGGCGACCGCGGCACCCGCGCCGTCCTGCAGCGTGAGGGTGAAGCTCGGCAGACCGCCGGTCCCGTCGAGCATGTTCAGCAAGCCGTCCGCCTGATCCGCGCGCAGCCAGGCGAGCGGGTTGGCGTAGTCCACGCCGCCGTGCGAGGCGTTGTAGAGCGCCAGGTTCTCGGCGTTGTAGTAGCGCGAGAGGTCGACGAAGTCGTTGTTGGTCGTGTCGCCGTCGTTGACCGTGCCAGTGTTGCCGACGTTGAAGTCGGTGATGATGTCGCCAGACCCGGCGAGGAAGGTGTCGTTCCCCTCACCGCCGGTCAGGGTGTCGGCGATCAGGTCGTCGACGTGGACGTTCGTGCCGTTCGACGGGTCGTAGCTGTCGCCGGTAACGAAGTCGTTGCCAGCGCCACCATCGACGAGGTCCGCGCCACTTCCGCCGACGACGAAGTCGTTGCCGTCCCCGCCGCGGATCACGTCGTTGTCCGCGCCGCCGTCCAGCACGTCGTTGCCGAAGCCGCCGATCAGGGTGTCATTGCCCGCCCCGCCCGAAAGCGAGTCCGCGCCGCCCAGCGTGTCGGTGCCCGCCGTGTCGTCGCCAAAGAGCCGGTCGGCGCCGTCGCCGCCGTCCAGCGTGTCGGTGCCAAGACCGCCGAGGAGCGAGTCGCTCCCGGCCCCGCCGACCAGCGTGTCGGAGTCGGCGCCGCCGTCCAGCGTGTCGTCGCCGAACCCGCCCACGAGGCTGTCATTGCCCGCCCCGCCAACCAGCGAATCAGCGCCGCCCAGCGTGTCGGTGCCCGCCGTGTCGTCGCCGTAAAGCCTGTCGTCGCCCATGCCGCCATAGAGCGAATCGTTGCCCAGCTCCCCGATCAGCGTGTCGGCCTCGGCGACCGTGTCGGCGCCGTTCAGCGTGTCGCCGTAGCCATAGAGCACGTCGTTACCGACGCCGCCCTGCACGCTGTCATTGCCGGTCCCGGCATAGACCGTGTCGCTGCCCTGCCCGGCGTTGACGCTGTCGTTGCCGCCCCCGCTCGCGATCACGTCGTTCAGCCCGTCGGTGCCGTCGATCTGGTCGCCCTGCCGGTCGGTGAACCCGGGGCCCATCAGCTCGGCGCCCGCCGTGCCGTCCACCACGCCGTCCGGCGCCGTGACGAGGCTCGCGTAGGGCGGGTTGGCGTTGACGAACACCTCGACGGTGGTGTAGGTCACGCCGGGCGTCAGCGGCTTGTTCGAGACGATGCCGTAGATGTTGTCGGTATCATTGTCGATGTTGACCGCGTAGATCGTCAGCTGCGATCCGTCCGAGCCGCTCAGGATGTAGCCGTAGTTGGGCTCGACCGTCGTTCCGGCCGGCAACCCGCCGTACGGCGAGGCCAACACCTGCTCATTATCGAAGTCGTCATCGAAGCTGGGGTCGGTGTTGTTGTCCGACACCGAAAGCGTCGTGGGCGCGCCCGTCAGACGCAGCGTGCCGCGGGTCCAGTCGTCGGCGTCAAGGTTCCCGTTCTCGTTGTTCGGAAAGATGTAGCCCCTGTCCCCGCCCGACGGGCCGCGCGGGTTCGTGGTCGTCAGCGAACTGAGCGGAATGAAGTAAAGGTCATAGGTAGCCATTCGTGCGTCGTCCCCCTGCAAGGACGGGCGCGGTTGGCGCGGGCGTCCTTCGTCTCGTTGTCCCGCAACCGTCGCCACGGCGGATCATGGACCGGCACCAGGGCGTCCGCCTGCTCGAGACTCTGCACGTGGGGGGAATGCGCCCACGGGATGGGGCACAGTTCACCAACGATACAGACCGGATCGCTTTCTGCGATCGATCGAGGGACAGTTGACCCGCGTCAGTGGGCCCCTGTTACGCCCGCGCGAGCCAACCCGTCAACGGGGTGCATCGAATGTTACGCAATGTTCGCGCCCGGGCCCCCTCGGCGTCCGCGCGCGGCCCACTCGACTCCCGCGCCCGCGGCCTTTCCGGCGCCCTCGCACCGCCCGTCGCACCCGCCCCTTGCCCCCGCCCCCGCGCCGCCCTATGCAGCGCCCCGTTCCGTTCCCGACTGGAGGCACTCGGATGCCGCTTCTGGTGATGAAATTCGGCGGCACCTCGGTGGCCGACCTCGACCGCATCGCGAATGCCGCCGCCAAGGTCCAGCGCGAGGTCGAGCGCGGCTACGACGTGATCGTCATCGTCAGCGCCATGTCGGGCAAGACCAACGAGCTCGTGGGCTGGGTCGAGGGCACCTCGCGGCTCTACGACGCGCGCGAATACGACGCCGTGGTCGCCTCGGGCGAGAACGTCACCGCCGGCCTCATGGCGCTGCGCCTGCAGGAGATGGGCGTCCCGGCGCGCAGCTGGCAGGGCTGGCAGGTGCCGATCAACACCACCGCCCAGCACGGCTCGGCCCGCTTCGTCGACATCCCGCGCGCCAACATCGACGCCAAGTTCGCCGAAGGCATGAAGGTCGCGGTCGTTGCGGGCTTCCAGGGCATCGGCCCGGACGGCCGCATCACCACGCTGGGCCGCGGCGGGTCCGACACCACCGCGGTCGCCTTTGCCGCCGCCTTCGCGGCCGAGCGCTGCGACATCTACACCGACGTGGACGGCGTCTACACCACCGACCCGCGCATCAGCTCGAAGGCCCGCAAGCTCGAGAAGATCGCGTTCGAGGAGATGCTGGAACTCGCCAGCCTGGGCGCCAAGGTGCTGCAGACCCGCTCGGTCGAGCTGGCCATGCGCTACAACGTGCGGCTGCGGGTGCTGTCGTCGTTCGAGGATACCGACGAATCCAGCGGCACGCTGGTCTGCGATGAGGATGAGATCATGGAATCCAAGGTCGTTTCGGGCGTCGCCTACAGCCGCGACGAGGCCAAGATCACGCTGGTGACGGTCGAGGACCGGCCGGGCATCTCGGCGGCGATCTTCCAGCCGCTGGCCGATGCGGGCGTCAACGTGGACATGATCGTCCAGAACATCTCGGAACGCGACTACGAGGATCACCCGGGCGCGGTCACCGACATGACCTTCTCCTGCCCCGTGAACCAGGTCGAACGCGCCCGCAAGGCGATGGAGGATGCCCGCGCCAAGGGGCTGATCGCCTATGACGAGCTGGCCGTGGACAGCGACGTGGCCAAGGTCTCGGTCGTCGGCATCGGGATGCGGTCCCATGCCGGGGTCGCGGCGCGGATGTTCAAGGCGCTGGCTGATGAAAACATCAACATCAAGGTCATCGCCACCTCCGAGATCAAGATTTCGGTGCTGATCGACCGCAAGTATATGGAACTGGCCGTGCAGGCGCTGCATGATGCCTTCGAGCTGGAAAAGGCCTGATCCGCCGGACGCGCCCTCCGGCCAATCTGGGCCAGGGGACCGCACGGAGATGCCGGAACGCACCGAAAGCGAATCGCGCAGGCTGCTGAGGCGGCTGCGCGATTCGCTGGCGGCGCCGGGCGGGGGGCAGGATCGGCTGGACCGGATCACCCACCACATCGCGGACTCGATGCGCTCGCAGGTGTGCTCGGTCTATCTGTTCCGCGACGCCGACACGCTGGAACTCTGCGCGACCGAGGGGCTGCGGGCCGAGGCGGTGCACCGCACCCGCCTGCGCCTGGGCGAGGGGCTGGTGGGCCGCGTCGCCCGCACGGGCCGTCCGATCAACACCGCCGACGCCCCCGCGCAGCCCGGCTTCCGCTACATGCCCGAGACCGGGGAAGAGGTGTTCCCCTCGTTCCTCGGCGTGCCGATCCAGCGGGTCGGCGAGAAGCTGGGCGTTCTCGTCGTGCAGTCGCGCGAGGCCCGCGAATACACCGAGGACGAGGTCTACGGCCTCGAGGTGGTGGCGATGGTGCTGGCCGAGATGGCCGAACTCGGCGCCTTCCTCGGCAACGAGGCGCAGCCCTCGACCCACCGCTTCCCGGCCGTCTTCCGCGGCGACACCGGGCAGGAGGGGGCGGCCGAGGGCCAGGTCTGGCTGCACGAGCCGCGGGTGGTCATCACCAACCCGGTGGGCGACGACCCCGACAAGGAACGCGCCCGGCTGGCCGAGGCGGTGGCGATGCTGCGCCAGACCGTGGACCAGATGGTGGCCGAGACCGAGATGCCCGGCGCCGAGGGCGAGGCGGTGCTCGAGGCCTACCGGATGTTCGCCAACTCGAAAAGCTGGCTCCGGCGGATGGAGGAGGACATCGACCTCGGCCTCTCGGCCGAGGCGGCGGTCGAGAAGGAGCAGTCGCAGGCCCGCGCGCGGCTGGAAAGCGCCGCCGATCCCTATCTGCGCGACCGGCTGCACGATCTCGACGACCTGTCGAACCGGCTCTTGCGGATCCTGACCGGGCAGGGCAGCGACACCGGCGGGGCGATGCCCGCGAACCCGATCCTCGTCGCGCGCAACATCGGCCCCGCCGAGCTGCTGGACTACGGCCGCTCCTTGCGCGGCGTGGTGCTTGAGGAAGGGTCGGTCGGCAGCCATGCGGCCATCGTCGCCCGGGCGCTGGCGATCCCGCTGGTGATCCACGCCGCCCGCATCCGCTCTGAGGCGCTGAACGGCGACCCGATCCTCGTCGACGGCGACAGCGGCATCGTCCACCTGCGCCCCGAGGAGACCGTCGCCGCCGCCTTCCGCGACAAGATCGCCATGCAGGCCGAGGCGCAGAAGATGTACGCGGGCCTGCGCGACCTGCCCGCCACCGCGCGCTGCGGCACCACCGTGCGGCTCTGCATGAACGCAGGCCTCATGGCCGACCTGCCGAGCCTCGAGGGCTCGGGCGCCGAGGGGGTCGGGCTCTTCCGCACCGAGTTGCAGTTCCTGACCCGCACCCGCGTCCCCCGCCGCAGCGAGCTCGCCGCACTCTACGCCCGGGTACTCGACAACGCCCACGGCAAGCCGGTGGTGTTCCGCACCCTCGACATCGGCTCGGACAAGGTGCTGCCCTACATGAAGCGCATCGACGAGCCGAACCCGGCGATGGGCTGGCGGGCGATCCGCGTCGGCCTCGACAAGCGCGGGGTGCTGCAGATGCAGCTGCAGGCGCTGATCCGGGCGGCGGCGGGGCGGCCCTTGCACCTCATGTTCCCCTTCGTCGCCGACGCGACCGAGTTCGCCAGCGCCCGCGCCATGCTGGACGAGCAGCTCGAGCGCGAGGCGGCGACCGGGCGGCCGCTGCCGACCGAGCTGCAGGTGGGGGCGATGCTCGAGACGCCGTCGCTGGCCTTTGCCGCGCCCGCGTTCTTCCGCCAGTGCGATTTCATCTCGATCGGCGGCAACGACCTCAAGCAGTTCTTCTTCGCCGCCGACCGCGAGAACGAGCGGGTGCGGCGGCGCTATGACACGCTGTCGGCGCCGTTCCTGAACCTGATCGAGATGATCGTCGCGCGCTGCGATGCCGAAGGGGTGCCGGTCAGCTTCTGCGGCGAGGATGCCGGCCGCCCGGCCGAGGCGGCGGCGTTCGTCGCGCTGGGGCTGCGGTCGCTGTCGATGCGCCCGGCCTCGATCGGGCCGGTCAAGTCGCTGATCCGCCGCATCGACATCGGCGAGCTGCGGGCGGTGATCGATGCCGCGCGGGCGGCGGGCGAGACGAACCTGCGCCCCGCCGTCACCGCCGTGCTGGCCCGCGCGAGCGCGAGCGCCAGCGCCGCCTGACGGAGGCGCCGGCGGCAGGCGCTGGCCTCAGCGGCAGGCGGTGAGGGCGGTGCCCATGCTGCGGATCAGCGTCGGGTAGAACCCCGGCCCCGCCGGGATCGCCGCGCCGACCGGGTCGATGACCGCGGTCTTGACCCCGGTGCCGTCGAACACGGTGTTGAGCAGGTCGGCGTCGAACTGCGGCTCGCTGAGCGCGCAGCTCACCCCCATCGCCGCCACCGCCTGCCGCAGCTCGGCGATGCGGGCGGGCGAGGGCGCGGACGCATCGCTCAGCGACACCGACCCCGCCGCGCTGACCCCAAAGCGCGTCTCGAGATACTGGTAGGCGTCGTGGAAGGCCACGAAGCGCAGGTCGCCCAGCGGCGCGAGCGCGGTGCGGGTGTCGGCCTTGGCCGCGTCGATCTCGGCCACCGCGGCCTCGGCGTTGGCGGCGTAGGCGGCGGCGTGGTCGGGGTCGAGCTCGGTCAGCGTCGCCGCGATGGCGCGGGTCCAGGCCTTGCCGTTCTCGGGGTCGAGCCAGGCGTGCGGGTCGATCCCGTCGTGGCTGTGCGCGTGGTCGTGCTCGTCGCCCGCCGGGGCGGGGTGGTCGTGGTCGTGATCCTGGGCCGCAGGGGCCGGGGCGGCCGCCTCGGCGGCGTGGTCTTGCCCGGCGTGGTCGTGATCGTGATCGTGGTCCGGCTCGGCCGCCGGGGCCTGCGCCGGGGCTGCCGCTTCGGCGGCATGGTCATGATCATGCTCGGCGCCGTGGTCATGCCCGTCGTCCCCGTGGTCATGCGGGGCGAAGGTGGCCCCGGTCCGGGTCGGCAGCGTCACGGTGCCCGGCGCGGCCAGCAGTTCGACCTGCTTCGCCTTCGGCGCCAGCGACTCGATCGGCCGCATCAGCCACGGCGTGAGTTCCGGCCCGACGAAGAACACCACCTGCGCCGCTTCCAGCGCACCGGCCTCGGACGGCTTCATCGCATAACCGTGCGGCGAGGCGCCCGGCCGGACCAGCAGCGCGGGTTCGCCCACGCCCTGCATCACCCGCGCCACCAGCCCGTGCACCGGCGCGATGTCGGCCACCACGCGCGGCCCCTCGGCCAGGGCGGGCAGGGCGCCGAGCGTAAGGGGAAACGACGCGGCGACGGCCGCCAAGAGGGATCGTGACATCGGGGACACTCCGCATTAGGATGGAGGCATGAGTTATAGTATAACATTCCCGCGGTCAACCGGCGCCGACCGTCGGGGGAGGGTATGCCATGCATGACCACAGCCGCTGCATCGCCGACGCCATGGCCCGCGTCGATGCCGAAAGCACCGCCCACGGCCGGGCGCTGACCCCGGTCCGCCGCCGGGTGCTCGAGATCCTGCTCGAAGAGCACCGCGCGCTCGGCGCCTACGAGATCCTGGACCGGCTCAGGGCCGAAGGCCTGGGCAGCCAGCCCCCGGTCGCCTACCGCGCGCTCGACCACCTGATGAAGGCCGGCTACGTCCACCGGATCGAGACGCTCAACGCCTTCGTCGCCTGCACCCAGGGCGCGGCGGGCCACGCGCCGGCCTTCCTCATCTGCCGCAACTGCCGCACGGTGATCGAGACCCCGGCCGAGACCCGCGGCGGGGCGCTGGGCGATGCCGCCGCCGACGCGGGCTTCGCCATCGAGACGACGGTGCGCGAGGCCGAGGGCCTCTGCGCCGACTGCCGCGCGGCCGCGGCATGAGCCCCGCGGGCGGGACGGGTCCGGCGACGCCAACCGGCGCGCCGCCGACGCGGGCGACC